>JBEDFV010000186.1:0-2729 GCA_041175005.1 Pseudomonadota bacterium | reverse complement strand
TGCCCGGCGCCACCCCAAAGTAGCCCGCCTCGGGGTTAATGGCGCGCAGTCGACCCTGGGCATCGGGCTTGATCCAGGCAATATCATCACCGATGGTCGTAATCTTCCAGCCATTCTGATCCAGACCCTCTGGCGGAATAAGCATCGCGAAATTGGTCTTGCCGCAGGCCGAAGGAAAGGCAGCAGCAAGATGGTACTTCTTGCCCCACGGGGCTCGCACCCCGAGAATGAGCATGTGCTCTGCAAGCCAGCCGGTCCCGCCAGCCTTCGCTTCATTGCGGCCCATGGTCGAGGCGATACGCAAGGCGAAACATTTCTTTCCTAAGAGCGCATTGCCCCCATAGCCCGAGCCAAACGACCAGATCTCCCGAGTCTTTGGGAAATGCACAATGTACTTGGTGGGATTACAGGGCCATGCCACATCCTGCTGTCCTGGCTGCAGGGGCGCACCCACGGTGTGCACACAGGGCACAAATGCACCATCGGCCCCCAGTTGCGCCATGACGGCCCGACCCATACGGGTCATCAGACGCATGTTCACCACCACATAGGGAGAGTCGGACAGCTCAACCCCAATCTGGGCAATCGGGGAGCCCAGGGGGCCCATCGAAAACGGAATCACATAGAGCGTACGACCGCGCATCGCCCCCTGAAACAAGCCGTCAAGGGTTGCCCGCATCTCGGCAGGGGCAACCCAATTGTTGTTGGGGCCTGCCTCTAGAGGACTATCGGTACAGACAAACGTACGGTCCTCCACGCGGGCCACGTCGTTGGGGTCAGACCATGCCAGATAAGAATTTGGACGCTTCTCGGGGTTTAGGCGGCGAATGGTGCCGCCCTTTTCCATCTTCGCCATCAGCCGGGCGGCCTCCTCCTCGGAGCCATCGCACCAGACAATCTCGTCTGGCTGGGTCTTTTGGGCCACCTCTTGAACCCAAGACACCAATGCCTTATGGTCCAGCGGGTAGGGAGCAGTCATAGGAATAGCGGCCATGGAGAAGATTCCCAAAAATTTAAAGTGCTGAGAGTCTAGCGCAGACGCCCCATATTGGGGCCCTGCCGATATTCATGACAATCCCTATAGACGAGACCCAACCAAGAGCGCCCCCATGACAACTGCCCAGAATTTCCCCCTCGGTTTGCCCCCTATTGCACTCCTGTCAACAGGCGGCACCTTCGAAAAAATCTATCAGCCCCTTACTGGCAGCCTCGGATTTACCGAAAGCGGCATCGCGGCCTGGAAGACCCAGTGCCAGATGCCAGAGAACACCCGGCTTGTGGTCCCTTTTCTGGTGGACAGCCTCGATATGACCGATACACAGCGCCTGGCCCTCTGCGAGCAGATTCGCGACTGCCCAGAAAACCACATCGTTGTGATCCATGGCACAGATACCCTCGTAGCCTCCGCAACAGAAGCCCGAAAAACAAAACGCCCGGAACAAGTTGTGGTCTTCACGGGCGCTATGGTTCCTGCAGCCTGCGCAGCCTCGGATGCCCTCTTTAATCTCGGTATGGCCATGGCCGCGGTGCAATGCCAGCCCCCAGGCGTCTGGGTTGCCTGCTCTGGCACTGTGTTTGCCGCCGATGCGGTAGAAAAAGATCGCCGACAGGGGCGATTTGTCGCCGTCACCGCAACGAACTAAGCCCAAGACAAAAGCCGACGACGGCCACGCGGGTTACTTCCCGATACAGAACTGACTAAAAATCACCCCCAACAAATCATCGGGAAGCAACTCTCCGGTGAGTTCTGAGAGCAGCTTCTGCGCCAGACGTAGCTGCTCAGCAAGAAGCTCTAATTCTTTTATAGAAAGATGGGCCTGCGCCTGCTGCAGACAGACACCCACCCGCTGTAATGTCTCCAGGTGCCAGGTACGGGCGCTAAATACATCGCCTTCAGAATCGACGGTGAGTCCCGCCGCCGCCCGCAAAGCCTCACGTAGCCGATCAAGACCCAGACCCGTCTTTGCCGAAAGCCAGAAGCCATCGGCATCCCGCGCAGGCGGCCCGCCGGACAACAAATCCACCTTGGTGTAGACACGCCAGAGCGGGCGGCTTTGGCCCTCTACCCCCGAGGCCCGTCCGGCCTCCTGATCCCCCCGGGTAAGCCGAGCCAAGACCTCGGACTCCAGCCCACGATCCGCGCTCCGCTGGCCATGGGGTAGCAGACTTGCATCAGCCAGAAGCAGAACCAGATCGGCCGCATCAATAGCCTGCCAGCTGCGGGCAACACCCTCTTGTTCCACCAGGTCGTCGGTCTCTCGGATACCGGCGGTATCGATAATCTGCACCCGCAGCCCCTCGATATAAATCTCCTGGGTGATGCGATCGCGGGTCGTGCCGGCAATCGGCGTTACGATGGCCACCTCTTCTTCTGCCAGCGCATTTAACAGCGATGACTTCCCCACATTAGGCGGTCCAATAAGGGCAATTTTTAGCCCCTGTTTTAAGGCTACCCCACGCTTCGAAGCGTTTAGCACGGCGACTAAGGCACCTTGCAGAGCCTCCAATCGCTGGTCTATCGCCTGCTCAGATAAGAGATCCACATCCTCTTCTTCCGGGAAATCAAGACAGGCCTCTACCCGCATGCGCACCTGCGTCAGCGCCTGCTGCAGGGACGCCACCGCGCGACTAAAACCCCCGGTGAGCGATGCGACCGCAGCACGGACCGCCTGTTGACTCCCGGCTTCGATCAGATCGGCCACAGCCTGCGCCTGAAGAAGGTCGAGTTT
>JBEDFV010000185.1:0-8252 GCA_041175005.1 Pseudomonadota bacterium | reverse complement strand
GCGGTGATGAGCTCTCCGGCCCGTACTGTGAGATCTGCCTCGAAAATCCAGTGGTAGAAACTTAGCCCAAAGGCCAACCAGGCTACCCCCCAGGACAGGGGACCGGTACGGGCCCCTTCTTTGCCTGAGGCCGGATACAGAAGGTAGATCAGCAGCAGCAGGAAGCCCACATGGATGGCCCGAATGACCTGGCTGGAGAGCGGATGAAACGAGGCCATGGTCAGCTGGAAGAGGCAGAAGGCCACCGACACCCAGAAGATGGGCCTGGATTTGTTTTGGGAAAAGTAACTGGTCTCGCGGGGGTCTGTCACAGGGGCTTTCCTACAAAATAAAAGCCCCGCCACCCTGACGGGACAGCGGGGCGCGATGGGTGTGGGTTACACCACTACTTGAGAATACCGACCTCACGGTAGTAGCGGGCCGCCCCAGGATGCAAGGGTACGGGCATGCCTTTGGTGGCATTGGCCCGCTGAATGACCTTGGCCGCATTGTGGGCTGCATAGAGGGTATCGAGGTTGTCATACATGGCCTTGGTCATCTGATAGGCGAGGTCATCAGAGACGCCTGCATGGGTCACCAGGAAGTTGGGGATTGCTGCTGTGGTCACATCGGTGGTCTGGCCGGTGTAGGTGTTGGCAGGAATGATGGCTGGCTGGTAAGCAGGGTCACCGACCTTGGCCACCGTTTCTGGCGGAATGGGGATCACCACAATTTTGATGGCCGTGGAGAGGTCACGGATGGAGGCAACACCGAGACCCGCAGACTGCAAGGTGGCATCGAGCTGGCGGTTCTTGATGAGTTCAACCGACTCGGCAAAAGGCAGGTATTCCACCCGATCCAGGTCTTTGTAGGTGAGGCCTGCCGCCTTGAAAATGGCGCGGGCATTGAGTTCGGTGCCCGAACGGGCAGCCCCTACAGAGAGCCGTTTGCCCTTGAGGTCTGCGAGCGTTTTAATGCCAGAGTCGGCATTGGCCACAATCTGGATGTAGTTGTTGTAGGTGGCCGAGAGCCCCCGCAGCTTGTCGAGCTTGGTCTTGAATCCTGCGTCTTCAACGCCATTCCAGGCATCGGAGAGCGCATCGCCCAGGGTAAAGGCCAGTTCTCCGCGACCGGCCTGCAGAAGGTTGAGGTTTTCTGCCGAGGCCTTGGTGACCTGCGCAGTGGATCGGGCATTGGGAATGGCCTTGGCGTAGACCTGCGACAGGGCCACACCCAATGGGTAGTAGACGCCAGCCTGACCGCCTGTGAGCACGTTGACGAATTGCTGCTGGGCCTGCGCAGCCGGAACGGCAAGCAGCGCCACTGAGGCGATAATGAGCGCGCGGGAACGCCGCAGCATATGGTGGATCAGGGTCATGACGGTCTCCTAAATTGACGTCTGAGGAAATAACAGAACGTCTAACGGTGCCACGCCCCGATCCTTATCCCAATCGGGAGTTTTACCAATGAGAGGAACCTCAGAGTGAACTTGTCGCAAGACCTGGCCTCGGCCGATAGCCCCATGAATTTCGACGCTTACGAGGCGTTTATTGCCCCGATCCGTGCCCGCCATGAGAGAAACCAGCGTCTCTTTGGGGGCGTCTTCTTTCTGATTTTTGTGGGGGCCTGCGCCGCCTTGTACTTTGAGGAGATTGGCCAGGGACTGTTGTTAAGCCTTGTCTCGGTCTATTTCTTGGTCCGATCTACGGAGGCCTCCCTGGCCATGGACTTTCTTGACGGCCAGCGGCTCCTCTTGTTGGTTCGCCGCCCGGGCGAGGGCGAAGAGTAGCTGCTAAGGCGCCTCGCCCTCAAGCCTGCGAAGTGCGGCAAGCGCCGACTGATTCTTGTGCCGGCGTCTCTCGCGGGAGTCTGAGGAATCGGATTTGTCTGCTGGCGCGGATCGCCCTGATGGTGCCTCCTGGGCAGCATTGGCCTCTGTGATTGCTGGGCTGTGCGCGGAAGGCGACGTGATTGGTAGCTGTGGCTGTGGCGCGTGTGTCACGATCGTCGGCGTCGCGGCACGCATGGGCGGGCTGTCCAGTACGTCCACGGCGATGGCCCCTTTCGGCAGCCCAATAGGGTTGAGAATTTTCGACGATGCACGGTCACGGCTATACCGCACGGGTACCGCGCGGGGCCCCTTCACGCGCTGGGCAGACGGTGCAGTGCCCTCACCCAGAGGCGTGGCTGCGGAAGGATCTGGCTGTCCAAGCCGCATGACCTCTTCGGCATCGAGCAGCCGGGGCTGCCACCCCACGGGGGGCGCGGTAAGGCTGTCTGCGCCCATGGAGAGCCGCAGCTGATTGAGCGCTGGGTGCTCCAGCAGGTTGGTGAGCTTCATGGGCTGGGCGCGTCTAGGGCCGAAATACCCCGGGCGATGCGCGAGAGCCGTTCTTCGGCGTTGGTCACAATCCGAAACTCCACCCGCTGGGAGGCCGCCTCATCGACCCTCTGGGCCTCTGCCAGAATGGGGCGGGAGGACGAAAGGCCATTGGCGGTGAGTCGTGCGATCAGCCAGGCCTCATGGGCCCGGGCACTGGGAAGCTGCATCACGTACTCCAGTGTCGACCGTGTACGCGCCTGGGACAGCGCCATATTTCTGAAATACGCATCGAGCCGTGAGGGGGCGGCGGTCCAGAAGGTGGAGGTGTGGCCTTCGATACGCACCTCCTTTACCGTGTCGATAAATTTCTCGTTGGTAAGAATGTCAATGTATCGGGGAATGAAGTCTTTGAGGATATTTTGAAAGCTCGGCCGCAGCTGGTCTGAGCCCGTCGCAAAGAGCACCTCGGGATTCTTAAACCGGATCGTCATATCGCCGAGCAACTCGGCGTCCCATTCCTGAAAGTTCTGGGCAAACTCGCTCTGAAGCGCCCGATGCAGATCGTCGCGGGTGACCTCGTATTCCTTCACGATCAGCGTGGTGGTCTGCTCCACCCGGGTCATATAGAGCGCCGCCAGAAGCATGAAGACCATCATCAGACCCATCATGAGGTCGCTTAAGGGAATCCAGTGGCTGTTGTTGCCTGAGGTCTCTGCCATGCGGGTATTCGTCGCGCTTCTCTGGGTCGGATTGCCGGTCTTAAATCTTGCGGGCCATCTGTACCACCTCACGCAGCCGTTCGGTCAGCGGCAGGTAGTCCTCCACAAACCGGTTGCTCAGGGCCGCGAGCTGCCCGGCAAGTGCCTCAAGCGCGTCGTTGAGTTCTTTTTGTAGTCCCTTGTCAAGCGCTAATACGCCCTCTTTAATGACGCGGGCATTGTCCTGTAGCCCCTTCTTAAGTTCGTCTTGGGCCTGGCTAATGACTTCGCTGATCTGCTTGCGGAAGTCGGCCTGGGACAGCTGCATCTGCACGCCAAGGTTCTCTGTGGCCCGCGCCATGGCCTGCTGGACGCGACCGAGTTCTTCCTCGTGGGTCTTGGCGCTTCCGGCGACCAGACCGCGCAGCTCCTGGTTGGCCTGCAGAATCTCGCTGGCCATCTGGCCTGAGACCTCAATAATCTTGTCGCGTATCGCCCCAAGCCCCTGCTCGAGCTGGCTCAGCATCTCGGTCGTCTTCTGGGCGAAGGTGGGCGTGACCGCACTCATCTGCCCAAGCACCTCGGCGAGCCCCTTTTGCTGGGCAAGCAGCATCTCGCGCCCGTTATTGAGGAAGGTGATCTGGTCTGCGAGTGCCTGGGCCACCTTCTCAAACTGCCCAGCGCTCGCCACAATCGTCTGCAGGGTGGCCGCCGCCTGCGCGAGTTCTCCGGCCGCCTCCCGTTGACGCGACTGCAAGAGGTCAAGCTCGTCTTTGTACTGCTGCTGCCAGACTACAAGCCGCTCCACCGCCTGGTTCAGCTGCTTGAAATTGTCTCCGAACTGGCTGCTGAGCTTCTCGTTGAAGTCTCGAATCACCGCCTCAAGGGCCTCTACGATGGCCTTCTGGTTGTTCTCCACCATATGGTGGGCGAAGCTGCGAAATTCGGTGATCAATGCCTGCGACTGCTGCTCGCTCTGGCTGCGGCCGGCCTCTATCTGGTTGGCAAGGCTCTGGGGCTCAGGCCCGGCGATTGCTTTTCTGAGTCCCTGGAGCGCAACCACCACGTCGGTGAGGCTGGCGTTGCCCGCCGGCGCGTCGTCTTCGACATCCTGGCGAATCTTACGAAACCGTTGTGCAAATCGCAGGGTGAGTGCGCCAAAGACGCCTGCCAGAGAGGCCCAGAAGGCAGTCCGAATGCCCCCGAGTAGGGTGGGAACGCTCGACTGAATGTCATTGGGGTTAAAACTGAAGAGGGCCACAGTGATGCCCGTGAAGCATCCCAAGATGCCCATGGTGGTAAGTACCTCGGGGCCGTGGACGACGCTGAAGCGATCAAACCGGAGATGGAAGAAGACCGTGACCAGGCCAATGCTGGCAATAAAGGCGATCTCAAGGAGAAGGGTGAGGTTGGTCATAGCGACTAGCCTAGAGCAATGTGAGAAGAACGCAAAGCGGCAGATACATGGGCTGACCGACTGGACTCAGATTTTTTTGAGATTTTCGAGGATCTGCTGATTACGGTTACGCGGAAGTCGGGTAGAGACGGCCCGGGTTTTGAGCCGCTGCTTCACGGTCTGGTTATTGCCTGCAAGCCGAAACTGCGCCTCTTCCACAGGAATACGTCGAATCTGGGCGGGGCTATTCACGACCAGGCTGGCTTCACCAATGCCGCCCGAAAAGGAGGGATGCGACAGGTAATGAATGGGCTGCACCACCTCGGTCACCGTGACCCACCGGCCTATCCATGCGGGGCTTGGCAGCAGCGACCGGTCGTCGTCATAGCCCATGGCCTCGAGTACCTCGGGAAGAATCTTCACCCGCACCACATGGCCACTGGCCAGGGCATTAAAGTCTACGTAGATGTAGGGCCGCAGCGCGGGACTGGGAGCAAAGGCCATCTTGCCTGCCCGTACCTCAACCACCTGACCCACCAGTTCAATGCGATGCCCAACGTACCGCGAGACACGCACGAAACTCGCGGCGGGCACGACCTCAAACGAGCCGATATAGACCGGCAGGGGAGCGGGTGTGCTCGCCTGTGCAGCGGTGTTCGACGCCTTCGATTCGCTGGCCTCCTTACGCGCCACTGGGGTGTAGGCGAGGCTCCCCGGCGCGATTGTTCCGTGGAAAAAATCCTCCGCGGGGGGAATCCGCTCGACCGGGCCAAGACAGATCAACGCAAACTGCTTAACAGCGCGTTCGAGCCCAGATACACGGGCGGCCACGCCAAATGTCTGCGAGGCCAGCGGGTCGGCATAGTCCGAGCCACGAAAGACCACCCCCTCTTCGTCGCTGTAGGTACGCTCATAGAGCGTGGGCTGTGCCTCGAGCAGTCGCAGTGCGAGGTCTAGCGCCATAAAAGAAAAATCATCGAGCCGTGGGTTAAATAACTCCTGTCGTCTCTGGGGGTGTTGAAAATTGATATGCCCGATCTCTGAGGCCTGCAGGGACGCGAGGCGGGGTACGTACATCCCGTCATAGTCGATCAGGGTCAGTGACGACCCATCGTGTCCGACCAAGACATTGCCAAGTTGAATATCTCCGTGGGCAATGCCCAGGCCGTGCAGATCACGACAAAGGGTCTGCAGCGCATGCCGAAGGCGCTCGAGTTTTGCGACGTCTTTGTAGTGGTTGGCAAGAAAGCTGCCAAGCGTCTGCCCGCTCCCCCAGTCCATCTTGAGCAGGGGCACATCAATCCCCTCGACCCGCATGCCAGAGGGCTGGTAATCGAATGCGACAAAGATTGGCCGTGGGAGGGTGCGATTTGCGGCCCGGGTGGCTTCGCTGATAGCGGCATAGCGCTGGGCGATCTCTTTAGAGACCCGCGTGAAGCAGCGCACAGCAAAGTCTTTTCCCGCGGCGTGCAGCTTAAACACCAGCGCGAAGTTCCCTGACCGGGCCCGGGGCATGCCCAGGGCATTGGTCTCAACCTTGCCTTGGGCGAGCTCGGGGTCGGCAAAGACCTGGTGCAGGGGTTGCTGCAGGGCACGCAGGTATTGCTCAAGATTGGGCAGCTTCATGAAAGATCCACAATCGCTAGGGTCGTATCGTCTTTGCGGAGGGCGCCATGAAGCCGTGCCTGATGAATCCAGAAAGAAAATTCCCGCTCGGGTAGGGCAAAGGCCGCTTCCATTTCTGCCCACTGGCCTTGCAATGCGTGCGTAATGGCATAACAGCCCAGGGCATCCGTCATTAGAAAGAGCCGAGACTGGGCAATCTCGGCCTTTGCCACGGGCCTAATCGACCAACGATGACGTTCCCGTTCAAAGACCACCGCATCGCCGCGGGCGTCTGAGGAGAGGAGCACAGGATTTTTTTTGAAAGACTCGGGGTCCTGCAGGACATGGCTATGGATGCGGCCGGAGAGGTCTTTCCAGAGGGCTACCGAGTCACCGATGGCAATCAGTTCAACTTCGGCCTTCTTTTCAATGACCCCCAGGAGGCTGGCGAAGTTGCCGCGGTCAAAGGCGGCCTGCTGCGACCAGGAGAGGCTGCGTTGGGCGGTCTTGCGTAAAAACCGTCGCCGGGATTCGGCAATGACGGTACGCAGGCTCTGTTCATTCAGCGGCGGGCTGTCTGCAGCTGAGAATGTCTGGGTAAAGACTTCGCAGAGCAGCCTTCCCCAGGTGCGTGAGTCAAAAGACTCACTGGCCCCATCGCTCATCGCGCAGGCGTTGCCCGTGGCTGTCCAGAAGAAGGAGTCTTCGTTGGACTCCGGGTAGTCTGGCTCTTTAGAAATCGTGAGGCTGCGGAGAATCCGCATCGGCCGCTACCGCAGCATGAGCGACTGGGAAGAGGCCCGGGTGCCGATATCGAAAAACTCCACGACTTCGACCGGCTCGACATTAAAGAAGAAGCCGCGCGAGGCGCCGGAGACCTGGTAGCCTTTTTCGCGTGCCGCCTGGGCGACCACATCGGGCAAGACGCTCGACATCCGAAAGAGGCTCTTGCCATAGGGGTCGAGCACCTTGTTTTCATCGTCTGCGAACTTCAGCGGCATGCCCTTGCCCTGGCCGCTGTGCAGGTTAAAGAGCAGCGTGTCGCCGTCCTCGGTGCCGATCTGACGCAGCTGTTCGGCCACAGGCTCTGGGTCTCCATCAGAGGGCTCTCCGTCGGTCACATGCAGCACCGTGGGCGGGTACGACTCAGGGTGTTCATCACACCAGATAGCGAGTGCCTCGGCGGCCATCCGGATCGCCTTACGCATGGGCGTGCCGCCATCGGCATGTGGCGTAAACCAGATCGGAAACTGGATGGTCTGCTCAATGATGCCGCCCGCCCCATCGGGGATCTTCTGGCGGCGCTGTTCGACCGAGAGAGGATGCTTCTCAAAGGCCGAGATGGGATGAAAGCTGGCCTTATCAAAGGGCCCCTTTAGGGCATTGCCCACATGGGCCCCGCCATACCCAATGGCGCCGATTTCAAAATAATTTCGAACGCCCTCGGCCTTGGAGCAGCGTGCAATGAGGTTGACGACCACCCGGTTGAGCGCATCGGAGACAAATTGGGCGCGGGACATCTTGGTCTGCCCTACGGGATCTGCCATCGACCCCGACTGGTCGATCAGAAACAAAAATGCGGTGGGGTTGGATCGGCTGATTTCAGCGGTATAGGCCACAACTCTTCTCCTTGGGTTTACTTCTTAAAGGCGTCTCGCAGGCTCTCCGATATAGCCTTTGCCCGTTCTTCCATGTTGTCGCAGTTGGCCGTCAGACGAACCTCGGGACCCACCGGGAAGGAGCCACTGTCGTAGTGGAACTCAGGGTACTTGGTATTCGCGATGAGCTTGATGCGCTGATTGGGTAGGGCCTCAAGACGGGCCTTGCCGTCAATGAACTCTGTTGTGGGCCCATCGGGCATGACTTTGGCCATAAAGGCTTTTTCAGAGAAGGGGCACTCATTGATCAAGACCACATCGACGCGAATGGGCTGCGGGGGCCCAAGCCATTGGGTCGTGGCCGCCTTCATCCGCTCTGCGGTCTCTGAGGTGGCGAGCGTACTTAAATTGAAGGCAAACCAGACTGCAAAAATCGTCAGGCCCATGGCGCCTAGTCCAATGCCCCAGGTGCGCAGCCGTGTCTTGGCATCCTGCGGCTCTTCGGCTGGCTTCCAGAGATCTCGGGTGCGGCGGCGGGGGGCCTCGGGGTCTTCGTCTTCTCGTACATTGGGGCTCGGCGCCTCCTGCGCGTACGGGTCCCAGAGGTCTTCCTCCTCCGCCTCGGAAGGAAGACCCGAAGAACGGGCAGGCGC
>JBEDFV010000184.1:0-4264 GCA_041175005.1 Pseudomonadota bacterium | reverse complement strand
GGAGAAGGCCTGTTGAAAAAGATGGTGGAGGTTTGACCCGAGGCTGCCCACATCCTGGGCCTCGCGTGCCGCCTGTTTGAGCTGGCCGAGAATCTGTGGCTCACCGAGAACCATGGAATCCAGGCCGCTTGCGACCCGAAAGACATGTCGTACCGCCTGCTGTTCTTGGTGTTGGTAGAGATGGCCCACCAGGTCGTCGGTTCGTACTTTGGAGCGATGGGCGAGCCAGTCGATGGCCTGGGCTTGTGCGGCGGCAGGACTCGGGCTGGCAAGGTAGAGTTCGGTGCGGTTGCAGGTGGAGACGAGGGCCTGCTCGGGGGCATGGCGGCCGAGCACCTGTCGCAGTTCGGAAAGGCTGGCACGTAGGGCCTCCCCGGGAAAAGCAAGCCGCTCCCGCAAGGCTAGCGGGGCCGACTGGTGGTTCAGGCCAAAGGCAAAAAGCTCCATAGGGCCCTGATTCTACGAGAAATAGCCAGTCTTGTACCGGTTTTACAGAAAAATTGTCCGGTTAGGTTGACACTTCTGGGTGTGGGGCGAGGGTGTCAAGCCGATAGCCCTGGCCATAGACCGGGGCGAGCCGAAAACCCTGGTCGGCGGTGAGTTGCAGCTTGCGGCGAAGCCGCGAGACGTGGGTGTCGATTGTGCGGGTCTCCACCTGCGGGGCCGTCTGCCAGACCCGCTGGCTGAGCTCCTCGCGGCTGACGGTCTGTCCCGCCTTTGAAAAGAAGAGCAGCGCCGTCTCAAATTCTTTGTCGGTGAGGGCGACAGGTTTGCCATGACGCGCGATCTGGCGAAGCTTGGGAGAGATACGAAAGCAGCCTATGGTTTGTGGGGCGGTACTGAGGGGGTCAGCCCCTTGTGGAAGCTGGGCTTGTCGCCGCCGGCGATGGGCGGCCCCGATCCGGGCGATGAGCTCGCGGGCCCGAAATGGCTTTAGCACATAGTCTTCCGCCCCGAGGGCAAAGGCCCTCTCCAGGTGCCCCTCGTCCATGAGACCCGTGACGACGAGGCTTGCGGTACGTCTGCCCTCGGTGACGGGCACGGCGGTCGCTAACCTCTCAAGCAGTTCGATGCCGCTTAGGTCAGGCAGCCGCATGTCAATGAGTGCCACATCAAAGGCTGCGCGTTGTTGTCTGGCAAGGAAGTCTCGGCCCCGAGAGAACCGATGGGCCTTCCAGCCGGCGAGGCCGAGGATATCTTCGATCTGTTGGGCAAGGTGGGGATCGTCTTCGACGATCGCCGCAGTTCCGGGCTCCGGGTGCGCAGCCATGAGGCAGACTCCTTGTAAGGGGGCTAAAGGGACGGGGGATGGGGGAGACCATCGCCGCACACCTGTGACTGAGGCCTCAGGACACGAAGCCTACGGGGCGCCGTATGCCTCTGCCAAGCCTTTTTTCTGCAACATGCGCTGGGCTGTCTGCTTTTTTGACCCTGTCAGAGGGGTCTTACACCCTCGGTGGATCTTCGGCTGTCCGCGTTCCAAGAAAGAGTGCGTAGGCGGGATGATCAGACTCATTCCAGTACCGATACCCCAGGTTCTTCAGAAAGGCCGCGAATTCCGCCTCTTCTTCTGCGGGCACCTGGATGCCTACGAGAATGCGTCCATAGTCTGCGCCGTGATTTCGGTAATGAAAGAGCGAGATATTCCAGGCGGGGTTCATCTGGGTAAGAAACCGCATCAGTGCACCCGGCCGCTCGGGAAACTCGAACCGAAAGAGGCGCTCGTCCTTTGCGAGGAGCGAGTGCCCGCCCACCAGATGCCGCAGGTGTGATTTGGCAACCTCATCGTCAGACAGATCAAGTGTGGCAAAGCCCTGGTCGCGCAGTCGTTGGGCGACCGCCTGCGCCTCGTCACGGTCGCGTACCTCAAGGCCCACAAAAATATGGGCCTGCGCGGCGTCGGCAATACGGTAGTTGAATTCGGTCACATTGTGTCCGCCGAGTGCGCTGCAGAATCGTTTAAAGCTGCCTCGCTCCTCGGGAATGGTGACCGCAAAGACCGCCTCGCGTTGCTCTCCGATTTCGCTGCGTTCACTCACAAACCGCAGCCGGTCAAAATTCATATTGGCCCCACAGGCAATGGCCACCAGCGTCTGGTTGTTGGCACCCCGTTGGGCTACCCAGGCCTTGAGCCCGGCAATGGCCAGGGCCCCCGCAGGTTCTTGAATCGCACGGGTGTCTTCATAGACATCTTTGATAGCGGCGCAGACCGCGTCGGTATCGACCCGAATGATCTCGTCGACATACTTCTGAACCAGTCGAAAGGTCTCTTCGCCCACCTGCTTAACAGCCGTGCCATCAGAAAAGAGACCCACCTCGGAGAGCATCACGCGCCTGCCCTGCGCAATCGACTGGGCCATAGCATCGGAGTCCACGGTCTGTACGCCAATAATCTTGGTCTCTGGCCGCAACTGCTTTACGAGGGCGGCCACGCCGGAGATGAGGCCGCCGCCTCCGATGGCAATAAAAATGGCATCAATCGGGTCGGCATGTTGGCGAAGGATCTCTAGCCCTATCGTGCCTTGTCCGGCAATGACATCTGGGTCATCAAACGGGTGCACGAAGGTGAGACCCTGTTCTTTCTGCAGGCTGAGGGCATGGGCGTAGGCGTCTGAGTAGGAGTCGCCCTGCAGAATCACCTCAGCGCCTCGCTGCCTGACGGCCTGAATCTTCACGGACGGGGTCGTCACAGGCATCACAATGACGGCCCGGCAGCCAAGCTGTTGCGCCGCCAGGGCCACGCCCTGGGCATGGTTGCCCGCCGAGGCCGCAATCACGCCCTTATCGCGTTGCGCCGCGGAGAGGTGGGCCATCTTGTTGTACGCGCCGCGCAGCTTAAAAGAGAAGACGGGCTGGGTGTCTTCCCGCTTAAGCCAGACCCGGGCACCTAGGCGGCGGCTCAGGTTGGGGGCGGGCTCCAGGGGTGTCTCGATCGCCACATCATAGACGCGGGCAGTAAGAATTCTTCGTAGATAGTCGGCTCCCATAGCCGGTATCTTAATTCGCCTGGGGTTTTAGGGCTTTCGAGGCCTGCAGCGCGCGCCTGACCTGCCTGCGGCGGGTACACTAGGCCGGCTATGAACGCCCCCTTGTCCCCCGCTGTCTTGTTGGCTGCCCAGGCGGCCGAAGATCCTCAGGCGCCTCGCCTGCGCGAGATCCCCTACAACTACACCTCATTTTCTGATCGCGAAATTGTCTGTCGGGTCCTGGGCGAACGGGCCTGGGCGCTCGTGACCGAACTGCGCGAAGAGCGCAAAACAGGCCGCTCCGCCCGTATGCTTTACGAGGTGCTTGGCGATATCTGGGTGGTGGCGCGTAACCCCTATCTACAAGACGATCTCTTGGAAAATCCGCGCCGCCGGGCGCAGCTGATCCAGGCACTCAACCACCGGCTCTCTGAAATTCAGAAGCGCCGCGATCGCAGCAGCGAGGCTGTAGCGTCTGGGCCTGACGCTATGGACTCCGACGGTCGCGCGCGCCGAGACCGCCGTGTCGCCGAACTGCTCGGGCTTGCCCAAGAGGCGGTCGCCCGCTTTGATGCCTCGTTTTCGCAGACCGCCACCTTACGTAAGCGTGTCATGAAGGCCTTGTCGCGGGTCACCGACCCACAGAACATTAAATTCGATGGACTATCGCGGGTCTCGCATGTCACCGACGCCACCGACTGGCGGGTGGAATATCCGTTTGTGGTCCTTACGCCCGATTCGGAGGCCGAGATGGCCCCGATCGTGAAGGCCTGTATCGACCTGGGCCTCACCATCATTCCCCGAGGCGGCGGCACGGGCTATACCGGGGGCGCAATTCCGTTAACGCCCCAGTCGGTCGTGATTAATACCGAAAAGCTCGAGGCCCTGGGCCCCGTGACACGCCAGCAGTTGCCGGGGCTGTCGCACCAGGTCGCAACCGTCTATGCAGCCGCCGGCGTGGTCACGCGCAGGGTATCCGATGCGGCTGATGCGGCGGGCCTGGTCTTTGCGGTAGACCCCACCTCGGCCGATGCCTCCTGCGTAGGCGGCAATATCGCGATGAATGCGGGGGGCAAGAAGGCGGTGCTCTGGGGCACAGCCATCGACAATCTCGCAAGCTGGCGGATGGTCGATCCTAATGGGGACTGGATAGAGGTTACGCGGATCGGCCACAACATGGGCAAGATCCACGATGCTGACTGGGCAGAGTTTTCTATTTGCCGCTACGCGCCGGATCAGCTGGTGGCCGAGGGTCCGGCCCGTCCGGGTCGCCATGGCCTTGAGCTCTGTCGATTCAA
>JBEDFV010000183.1:0-8121 GCA_041175005.1 Pseudomonadota bacterium | reverse complement strand
TGCATAGCCTCTACCTCTTCTCCTAAGAGCTGCTGCCGCACTACCGACCGCATATAAAACGGCGTGTCCTCTAAAGTCTGGGTGAGTTGCGCAGGCGGTGCACCTGTATCAGACCGAATCGACCTTCCTATACCCCATAACCCCTTGCGTAACAGCTCTCGCGGTCCCAAGTCAAAAGGCTCCACCGATCCATTCGTGAGAAACCGGGCGGTAATCAACCGCGAACTCTCCGAATGCCCATAGACCGCATCAGACGCGTCGGGCGCGAGCCGATCGCGCACATCGTAGGTGACCGCGGTGCTGCCATCCTTCATGAGGGCGCGCGACCAGTCCCATTCATGAAAGGGGGTCTCGATCGGCTCATCGCCCTCATTCGAATCCAGATAGGCATGGCCTGACCAGCGAATTCCAGGCGAAGGAAAGTTCACCTCAATGCGTGCCGAGGGGGCCAGCGGCCCCCAGCGGTGCCGACCGGCCGCATCGATAGGTACCTGGTAGTTGAAGAACTGGTCTGCCTGCAGACGCATCTGGCCCTTGACCTTAAATGGCAGGGGCACCGACCGCTCATCGATGTCAATAACGAGCGCATCCTCGGTCCAACGTAGGCTGCTCGGGCCCACCCGAAAATGCTGGGCGTCGCGGGACATCTGCCGACGTCCGCGCTCGGTCATGGTCCATCGCTTCTTCCCTGGCGTATAGAGGGCCAGGTTGATACAGACATGGTTCTCAGGATCCGCACGGCCTGAGCGGCCGCGTGCCCAGTGGTAATACGAAGAGAAGACGCTACCTACAAAGGCAATCATGGTGATGCCATGCTGCCCGCAGTCGCTTAGGCCATCGACATACCACCAGAGATAACCACCCGGCTCGACCGCCTGGTCGAATCGAGGTGTGCCATCAGGGTTGCGGCCGCCAGCCGTCCGGAAAGTGCTGCCATCGGAACCCCCGCGCCCGGGTGGGCGCTGCCCCCCGCCAGGAAAAGCCCCGAAATGGGAGTCTGGGCCGCTGGCCTCTGAAAGGAGGACATCCATCCGTGGGGCGCCATGCCATAGAGTGCGCCCCCCGAGGCCGGAAACATATTCTCGAACTGATGCGGCGTCGTGGTGTGGATCTGATGCGGCGCAAATTGCAGTCTCAGCCCCGCGCGGGCCATCAGGGCAAAGGCGTCGGTCTGACATGCAGAGATCTCCTCTTCGGTAAAGAGCGGCCCATCGCCGCGGGCCGGCGCGTTAATGAGACAAAACAGACGTTCTCGGCTGATCGCCGGCATCTCTTGGGCGGCGCCCACCGACCCACCAAAGGGTGTTCGGTCTTGGGCACAGACATACACCGTAGGCCTATGGGGCAGTCGCCCCTTCTCAAAGACATCGGTAAATTCCTGCGCGTAAGACGGCTGGAAAAATAGGTTGTGGTAGCTCAGGTCATAGCCCTCTGCCTCTGCCGCAATCGCGAAGGTGAGTGCGGACAGTGATCGTGGCAGAAGCCCCTGTTTGGTAGGTACCGCAGCCTTTGCCGCAGGACCAAGCAGACCCTGATGCAGCGCCGCCGCCTCCCCATTAAAGATAACGCTATGGGCAGGAAGCTCCTCGCCGTTGACCAGTCGCACCCCCGTGGCCGCACCGTGGCTGATGAGAATCTCTTTGACCGTCGCACCCAGTCGTACTTCCACACCAAGTCGTTCTGCGGCCTGCGCCATGCCCATACCGAGTGCCTGCATGCCGCCCTCGGCGGCCCATACGCCTCGCTGCTCCACATAGGCAATGAGCATGAGCGTGGCGGGGGCCTGCCAGGGCGAGCCGCCACAGTAGGTAGCATAGCGGGCAAAGAGTTGTCTGAGCCGGGGGTCGGTGAAGTGGCGTCCGAGACTGCGCCAGAGACTAGCAAAAGGCCCCAACCCCCCGAGCATGAGCAGCCCCTGGGGCCCGAGGTCTTGTGTCATGGTTAGCAGCGTGGGCCGTGCACTTCGGATGTAGGCCTTTTCAAGCGCGTGATAGAGGCGTTGGCTTTCGCGACAGAAGCCTTCAAAGCGCCGTGCCTCGGCCAGTGAGGAGAAGCGGCCGACCGCATCGATGGAGTCTTGTACGTCTGCGTAGAGGTCTAGCCGTTCGTCTGAAGACCAGACGTGGCGGGCGATGACAGGCAAGGGGGCAAGGGTGACGAAGTCGCTCAGCCGCAGGCCTGCCGTACGCAGCAGGTCATCGAAGACCCATTTCATGGTGATTACCGTGGGCCCGGAATCAATGGCCAGTCCATCGACGATGCGCTGATGAATCTTTCCACCCACCTTGGCCGACTTCTCGCAGACGGTGACCTTCACGCCCTGACGGGCCAGGTCGATCGCGGCAGAGAGTCCGGCCATGCCCGCACCGACGATGACGACACGCCGTTCTGTCACAGCGACGAACCTCGGACGCTGGCGGGAAAGGGGCTAAAGGTCAGTCCATTCCAAGCCCCGTAAAGCGCTACGGGCAGGAATCGCAAAAACATCGACTCGGAGAAGAACCCTTGGCCATAGGCTGCAGCGATCGCACGCTGATGGGCCCCCGATCGCGCATATCCATCCATGGAGGCCTGGTCCTTCCAGAGGCTGAAGGTTGCCTGGCGTAGTAAGGGCGCCTCGCCAAGCCCTACCGCCAGTTGGCAGCCTGGGGCCCCGGCCAGATCGTGTTCCGCCGCCGGTGATTGTGCCCAGAAGGCTGCGGCCTTCAACGGGCGAATGGAGGCGCGTGTTAGGGAGGCTACGGGCATGGTGCTGGCCCCTTCTTTGGGCGCCGTGTTGGGCGTCGGCAGGAGGGGGCGGAAGGTAAAACCAGACCAGGCACCACGACACGAGAGGGGCGCAAGCCGCGCAGCGAAAGCGGCCTCGGCATGGTCAAGATAGGCCGCAACCTGGGGAGACTGTTGCAGATAAGAGGCGGCCTCGTTGTCGGAGTTGAAGACGGAGAACAGACCCTGGTAGTTGAGGCCCGGCCGCAGCCCAAAGCCCCCGTTCTGGCCGCTTCCCAAGACCTTCTGGAAGACGAGCCCTGTATCCCTAGCGCGTCTGAAGGGGGCGCGCATTAATTGCATCAGGCCCCAGGCTGTAGCGCCAGGTCGAAACCGCACGAGCAGCAAAACGACCTGCTGTTGTGCCGGCAATACGCTGTCCGTCACAGCGCCTGTGTCACCGGCTATGCTGTTGCCTAGGGAGGAAGTCACCGCGGCGTCAGTCGTCGGCCGCGTCGGGGTCGGGTCCTTCAATGCCATAACGGCGAAGTTTTACATAAAGGCTCTGACGCGACAGCCCCAGCATGTCCGCCGCAGAGGCACGGTTGTTCTTCGTGATCTTTAAGGCCGCCTCAATGCAGAGTTTCTCAATGAGGTCCACGGTCTCCCCCACGATCTCTTTGAGTGGCATGCGGCCCACCAGGCTCGTGAGATCTTGTCCTGAGCGCGGCCGCAGACTGGCATCGGGGCGACCATCGAGACGGCGGCCGACATCCCGCACCACAAAGGCAAGAAAGGGATCGTCTTCGGAAGGCACCGAGACCCCGGAGATTTCCACCGGCACGATGAGGCCGGCATGCCCAATCAACTGGGTCGAGAAGAGGCGTACCGCACCCCCCTGGGCCAGGCTATTGATCATGACCAGCAGATCGGTGTTGGCACGGCCCAGCCAACGATTCAGCGGCTCTCCAATAACCTGCCCCGGATGGGCCATCTGAATCATCTCGACAAAGGCGGCGTTTGCAGTACGAATGAACCCCTTGTTGTCCGTGAGCACAATGCCGTCAGTGACCTGACGAATCGCCTCTAACAGTTCGGTGTCTTCGCCCGAATGGGGCGTCTCCGACTCGATACGCACCATAAACACGGTATCGGTTTCTTGCCGCAGATAGGTGACCAACACCCGCGCAGGCGCATCGTGCTTCTGAAACCGCAGGCTCGTCTCGGCCGGGCGGCCAGAGCTTCCCACCTGCTGCATGATGCTTAAGAAGACCGAGGCCGCCTTCTCAGACATCAGCGACTCGATGTTCTCTCCGATAAGCGCCTGGCGATCTCTCTGCAGATACTGGCAGCCTGCGCGGTTGGTCTCAATCACCTGATGCGAACGGGCGCCAATGAGCAGAATGGGGTCGTGGACCAGGTCAAAGAGCATGCGGTACTGGCTCTCAATGCCCCGCAGCCGCAGATAATCACGCTCCATAAGTTGCTGGGCCTCGATGAGTCGGGCCTGCAGCGAAGCGACCGGTCGGAGATCTCGGCCAATAGCCACCATCTGCCCTTCTTTCCCCACCCGAATGAGTGAGAAGAGAATGGGCACTTCTTGTCCCTGAATACCGAGCTGGTTGATATGCCGCCACCGCAGCGTGGTTGTACCCTGGCCAGCCTCTTTGAGCATCTCCTCCACCTTGGGCCTGCTCTCGGTGGTCACCACCTCGGGCCAAGGCTTGCCTACCCAGGCCTGGGTGTCATTGGGCAGCCAGTCTTGGTTGCCAATCAAGGCCTCACGAATCACGCCTTGCGCATCGAGCACCAACGTAATGTCGGAGGCCGCCGCAACGAGCGAGGCGCTCTCTGCTGGGTCGAGGCCCGACAGATTGCTGGCTTTGCGGTCTTCAGCGTGGCCCACGGTCGATATTCCCTAAGAGTGTCTCGGCCTGGGCAAGTGCCTCTGGGGCATCGCCTGCCAAAAGATCTGCCCCCGCGGTGCGCGCCAGTTCTGGAAACACGCCAATCGCAGGACCGCCGAGCATAATCGCTTCGGGCGCTCTTCCCGACTGCAAGGAGCGCACACGCGCAATGAATCCGGCCGCCTGCTGGATGTCTTTGTGTGAGGAGACCGATAAGCCCAGTAGCTCAGGGGAGAAGGCCGCGATCTGGGTGAGTAAGTCGTCTTCTGACTGCCCTTGGGCAAGCTGGGTGATCCAGCCTGCTCGGGTAAAGAATGCGGCAATCATCTGCACGCCGAGTCGGTGCTGACAGCCGGGCAGGGTACAGAAAAGGGCAGAGGGCGCGATGCGATCTTCCACCACGAAGCCCGCCGGAGGCCGATGAAATTCCGCCAATAGGTCGGTGAAGACCTGCTGGATATTCCACATGCCCATGGTGACTTCGGCAAAGTTGCAGCTGTCGTCAGACCATCGCGCGCCCAGGTGCCGGGCGGCAGGCTGTAATACCTCTAAGAAGATGGTCTCGATGGCGTGGCCTTCGCGCAGCAGACTTGTCACAAAATTCTGACAGTGGCGCAATTCCTGTTCGACGGCAATCTTGGCAAGGGCTTCGGCCACAGCCTGCATCGGACCCTCGGCCACCGCCGGCTCGACGGGCGCCTCCGTGGGACTGGCACCTGCCGCCCTGCCGCCATAGACCGACCGCCCAATCCCAATGGCAGAGCTTTCTTGTTCAAGCAGCACCAGTCGCGGAATGACCTCCCGACTGAGCATCATCATGAATTGCTGCTCGCCAAGATCCGCCCCAGAGGCATCCTCCTGCTTCTGTTCCGGCGACTGAGCGGTACTGGTACTCGTCATTTGCGTTCTCCGCGGTGGCGGGCTCGTAGGTTGTCGAACGGACCAGCCCCAGACGGTTCAGCCACCTTGATTTTTATCGAGAGTTTGTCCAGGACTATCTAGGACAAACTTCCAAATGTCAATTTATTTAGATGTCTAATTAAGTTGACATTCTTGGGGTGGGTGTCTAGAGTGAAGTTCAGACATCAGTAAATGGGGAGTGACATCTGATATGTCACGTTCGATGGCAACCGATTTTTCCGAAAATTTGCCGCGGTTGGATGCGTCATCCGCATCATCCGGCTTGGGTTCGCCTGCGAGACGGCCACTCTATACCCCTGATGAACGACGTCGCCGCGACGCTACCGTCTGGACACTCGTGCAGGGCATTCTCGCCCCCTTGCAGTTCCTGGTCCTCTTAATCAGTCTGAGCCTCATTGGCTATGCCTGGACAACCAACAGCCACTGGGATTGGGCCCTCTGGTCTGTCGTAGTCAAAACGGGCGTGCTCTACGTCATTATGGTGACCGGCGCAATCTGGGAGAAGGTGGTCTTCGGCCAGTACCTCTTTGCACCGTCTTTTTTCTGGGAAGACGTCGTCAGCATGGGCGTGATTGGGCTGCATACTGCCTACCTGCTCGCCTGGCTGCAGGGGGATGCCTGGATGGGCCTTCACGCCCAGATTGGCCTTGCGCTTGTGGCCTACGCCGCCTATGTGGTCAATGCCGCGCAATTTCTCTGGAAGTTGCGCATGGCGCGGAGCCAACGCCCATGAACGCCCCCTTGGCCAACTCGCCTGAGGCCGATCTCTCCGACAGTCCCATGACCGGATGCGGCCTCGATCTTGAGGTCTCTGCGGTCTCTGGGCAGCCCGCGGTCATTCGCGAGCGCGGCCAGCGCGAGGTCTTCTGTGGCCTGACGGGAATCATCTGGCTGCATCGAAAGATTCAAGATGCCTTCTTCTTGGTGGTGGGGTCGCGCACCTGTGCCCACCTCATTCAGTCGGCTGCTGGGGTGATGATTTTTGCCGAGCCCCGCTTTGCCACGGCCATCATTGATGACCGCGACCTGGCGGGCCTTGCCGATGCCAACGAGGAACTCGACCGGGTCGTGGGACAGCTCTTGGCACGTCGGCCCGATATTAAGCTGCTCTTCCTGGTGGGTTCTTGTCCGTCCGAGGTCATTAAGCTTGACCTGTCGCGTGCTGCCGAACGCCTGACGGCGAGACATCTTCCGGCGGTGCGTGTATTGAACTACTCGGGCAGTGGCATTGAGACCACCTTTACCCAGGGGGAAGACGCCTGTCTGGCCTCCTTAGTGCCAGAAATGCCGCAGGGTACCGAGGCCGAGCTTCTCGTGGTGGGAAGTCTGGCCGATGTGGTCGAAGACCAACTCACTGGTCTCTTACGAGACATGGGCATTGCCCGGGTGGTCTGTCTGCCCCCACGCCGTGCCGACCAGCTGCCCGCGGTGGGCCCGAACACCCGTTTTCTGCTCGCGCAGCCCTTCCTCGCGGATACCGCACGGGCACTCGAGGCACGTGGTGCGCAGCGCATCGAGGCGCCTTTTCCGCTTGGGGTCGAAGGGACCCGCCAGTGGTGTTGGGCCGCCGCGCAGGCCTTTGGTGTCTCGGCGCGGGCCTTTGCGCATGTCATCGAACCCGCCGTCGCACGCGGGCAAAAAGCTTTGGCCCCGTTACGAGAGACGCTGGCGGGCCGTTCTGTCTTTTTCTTTCCGGACTCGCAGCTGGAGATTCCTCTGGCCCGCTTTCTGGCGCAGGAGATGGGCATGCGGCTTACAGAGGTGGGCACACCCTATCTGCATCGCAGCCACCTGCAGTCGGAGTTAGACCAGCTGCCGCCAAACACGCAGGTCTCAGAAGGACAGGACCTTGACCGGCAGCTGGATCGTTGCCGGGCCCTCCGCCCCGATCTGGTGGTCTGCGGGCTGGGGCTTGCCAATCCTTTGGAGGCCGAGGGCTTCACCACCAAGTGGTCGATTGAACTCGTCTTCACACCGATCCAAGGATTTGATCAGGCAGGCGACCTCGCGGAAATCTTTGCCCGCCCATTGCACCGTAAGCGGCGCATTGCAGGTGTTCCTCTTGCGGAGTCGGGTGCGAGACAGCCGATTCCCATCCGCCGGGTGGAGACCCTGTGAAGCTCGCACTCTGGACCTACGAAGGCCCCCCGCATGTGGGCGCGATGCGGGTAGCCACCGCCATGCGCGGCGTGCACTATGTGCTGCATGCGCCGCAGGGCGATACCTATGCGGACCTGCTGTTCACGATGATTGAGCGGCGGGCCGAACGGCCCCCTGTGACCTACACCACCTTTCAGGCCCGCGACCTAGGCAAAGACACCGCCGAACTCTTTAAGAATGCGGCCCGTGATGCTGTCGACCGGTATCAGCCAGAGGCGCTTATGGTGGGCGCCTCGTGTACGGCTGAACTCATTCAAGACGACCCTGGTGGGCTTGCAGAAGCCCTAGGCCTGTCTATACCCGTAGTGCCGCTTGAGCTTCCTTCGTATCAGAAGAAAGAGAACTGGGGCGCAGCCGAGACCTTCTATCAACTGGTTCGGCACCTCGTACCTGCCAGTGGCCAGAGACCCCTAGGGCAGCCCGAGGC
>JBEDFV010000182.1:0-4242 GCA_041175005.1 Pseudomonadota bacterium | reverse complement strand
AAACTTCGTCGACAACACCGTCGTAATCGCCGCCGTCAGCGTCGTCTTCCCATGGTCCACGTGCCCAATCGTCCCAACATTCACATGCGGCTTCGTACGCTCAAACTTGCCCTTGGCCATAATCGTTTTTTCCTTTAATTGAGTAAGAGTCTAAGAAATGGAGTGCTTGACTTCTGCTGCGCGTGCGTCGCCCGTTACTTGCTGCGGGTCGACATGACCGCCTCAGCCACGTTCTTAGGCGCTTCGGCGTAATGCTTAAATTCCATGGTGTAGGTGGCACGACCCTGGGTTAAGGATCGCAGCGTGGTGGAGTAGCCAAACATCTCCGCCAGAGGAACCTCTGCCTTAATGGTCTTTCCACCGCCCACCATATCGTCCATACCCTGCACCATGCCGCGACGTGAGGACAGATCGCCCATCACCGTTCCTGCATAGTCTTCTGGCGTCTCGACCTCGACCGACATCATGGGCTCGAGCAACACGGGGTTTGCCTTGCGCATGCCGTCTTTAAAGCCCATAGAGGCGGCGAGTTCAAAGGCAATCTGCGAGGAGTCCACATCGTGATAGGAGCCATCAAAGAGCGTGACTTTGATATCCACCACAGGGAAGCCCGCGAGCACGCCCGCATTCATCGTGTCTTGGCAGCCCTTGTCTACCGAGGGAATAAACTCGCGCGGCACCACCCCGCCCTTAATCGCATCGACGAAGGCATAGCCACCGCCCTCGGGCTGGGGGTCGAGCTTAAGCCAGACGTGACCGTACTGGCCCTTACCGCCAGACTGCTTGACATACTTGCCCTCGATCTCCACCGGCTTACGGATGGTCTCGCGGTAGGCCACCTGGGGCTTACCCACAGTGGCCTCAACACCAAACTCCCGCTTCATACGGTCGACGATGATTTCAAGGTGCAGCTCGCCCATTCCGGAAATGATCGTCTGGCCAGACTCTTCGTCCGTGCGCACCCGGAAAGAGGGATCTTCTTTTGCTAAACGGTTGAGGGCGATGCCCATCTTCTCCTGGTCGGCCTTGGTCTTTGGCTCCACCGCCTGCGAGATCACGGGCTCGGGAAACTCCATGCGCTCAAGAATGATCTCTGACTCTGGGTCGCAGAGGGTCTCACCTGTCGTCACTTCCTTCAGGCCCACCGCCGCAGCGATATCGCCGGCGAGAATTTCCGAGATCTCTTCGCGGTTGTTGGCATGCATCTGGAGCAGTCGGCCGATGCGCTCTTTCTTACCCTTAATGGGGTTGAGCACCGTGTCGCCCGACTTCAAGACGCCGGAGTAGACACGAATAAAGGTGAGCTGCCCAACGAAGGGGTCACTCATCAATTTGAAAGCCAGCGCCGAGAATTTCTCCTTGTCGTCGGCCTTGCGGCTCGCCTCATTGCCATTGGTATCGGTGCCCGCGACCGGAGGAATATCCACGGGGCTTGGCAGGAACTGCACCACGGCGTCGAGCATACGCTGCACGCCCTTGTTCTTAAAAGCGGTGCCACACAACATGGGCTGAATTTCACCGGCAATTGTGCGGGTGCGGATGCCGAACATGATGTCCTCTTCGGGCAAGTCGCCGTTTTCGAGGTACTTGTTCATGAGCTCTTCACTGGCTTCGGCCGCCGCCTCAACCATCTTCTCATGCCACTCTTGGGCCAGATCTTTCAGTTCAGCCGGAATATCGACGTAGTCAAACTTCGTGCCTTGGCTGGCCTCATCCCAGATAATGGCCTTCATCTTGATGAGATCGATCACGCCCTTAAAGCTCTCTTCGGCGCCAATGGGAACCACGATGGGCACGGGGCTGGCGCGCAGGCGGGTCTTCATCTGGTCGACGACCTTGAAGAAGTTGGCCCCGGTGCGGTCCATCTTGTTGACAAAGGCCAGGCGTGGCACCTTGTATTTGTTGGCCTGACGCCAGACGGTTTCTGACTGAGGCTGTACGCCGCCCACCGCACAGTAGACCATGCAGGCGCCATCGAGCACCCGCATCGACCGCTCCACCTCAATGGTGAAGTCGACGTGTCCCGGGGTGTCAATGATGTTAATGCGGTGCTCGGGCATGGACGCGTCCATGCCTTTCCAGAAGCAGGTGGTGGCGGCTGAGGTAATGGTGATGCCTCGCTCCTGCTCTTGCTCCATCCAGTCCATGGTGGCAGCGCCATCGTGGACCTCACCGATCTTGTGATTCACGCCGGTATAAAACAGGATGCGCTCGGTGGTGGTGGTCTTGCCGGCATCGATGTGGGCGCTAATACCGATATTGCGGTAGCGCTCGATGGGGGTCTTTCGGGCCATGATCAGTCCTGTCTATAAATTAAAAGCGGAAATGTGAGAAGGCCTTGTTGGCCTCTGCCATACGATGGACCTCATCGCGCTTCTTCACCGCACCGCCACGGCCTTCGGCGGCCTCTAGGAGTTCTCCCGCGAGT
The DNA here is from genome assembly GCA_041175005.1 of Pseudomonadota bacterium. Lineage (GTDB taxonomy): Bacteria > Pseudomonadota > Gammaproteobacteria > Burkholderiales > Burkholderiaceae_A > Hahnella. Next base: position 1,814 of record JBEDFV010000182.1, on the reverse strand, counting down.
CGCAGGTTCATCGACTTCTCGCCACGCTTCTTGGCGGCTTCACGCAGCCAACGCATCGCCAGCGCGGAACGACGCGCGGGGCGGACTTCAACCGGCACCTGGTAGTTGGCACCGCCCACACGGCGGCTTTTGACCTCCACCATGGGCTTGGCGTTGCCCAGAGCCTGCTGGAAAATTTCGATGGGGTTTTTCTTTGCGACCTTCTCAATATGCTCAAAGGCGCCGTAGACGATGCGCTCTGCAACGGCTTTTTTTCCGTGCAGCATCACCACATTCATGAACTTGGAGACTTCTTCGCTGCCAAATTTTGGGTCAGGCAGAACAATACGCTTCGGAACCTCGCGACGACGGGGCATGGCATTTCCTTTTTTCTATTCAGTTGGGTTTTACCCAGCCTGCATTTCACAGGCCCTTACTGCTCGATGATCTTTTTTTCGTGGAAGACCACCGGGCCAAAGACCTTACCTCCCCCAGAGAGCCCCCGGGAAAGGCAAGACACCTTTACTACTTAGTACTTAGGCCTTCTTGGGCCGCTTCGCACCGTACTTGGAGCGGGACTGCTTACGGTCTTTTACGCCCTGCAGATCGAGCGACCCGCGCACGATGTGATAGCGCACGCCAGGCAGGTCTTTCACCCGGCCGCCGCGAATCAGCACCACGGAGTGCTCTTGCAGGTTGTGGCCTTCACCACCGATATAGCTAATGATTTCAAAGCCATTGGTGAGGCGGACCTTGGCTACTTTACGCAGCGCAGAGTTTGGCTTTTTCGGGGTGGTGGTGTAGACGCGGGTGCAGACCCCACGTCGCTGGGGGCTTGATTCCAGCGCGGGGCTCTTACTCTTGATGGTCTCGCTTGCACGGGGTTTGCGTACAAGCTGGTTAATGGTGGGCATGACGTTGTACTTCCTTTTCTAAACTCTCTGGTTGTCCTAGGGCGCAGTGACGCACCACGCCCTCGGTTGTTTCACCCGACATCCGCGGGGAAAAGCCCTAGATTCTTAGGCTTTTCCCGTAGGCTGTCAAGCGGATTCTCCTTGGGCACCCTCTGTGGCAGAGCCCCCCTCCTCGTCGCCGGCCTCCGGCCCGCCGGAGAAGAGGGCCTCCGCCTCGAGCGCCGCCTGCTCGGCAAGCGTCTTGGCCTCGGCCGCATCCGCGTTTTCTCTGTCTTTGCGGGCCTTGTGATACGCAAGTCCGGTTCCGGCAGGAATGAGCCGCCCGACGATGACGTTCTCCTTCAGGCCACGCAGATCGTCCTTCTTGCCCATGATGGCGGCTTCGGTGAGTACGCGGGTTGTCTCCTGGAAGGAGGCAGCCGAAATAAAGGAGTCGGTCGAGAGCGAGGCCTTGGTGATCCCCAAGAGCTGGTTCTCGTAGAGCGCAGGACGCTTACCCTCGGCCACTGCCCGATCGTTCTCCTCGAGCAACTCGGAGCGCTCGACCTGCTCACCCGGAATAAACCGGGTGTCGCCCGGATCGGAGACCTGTACCCGACGCAGCATCTGACGCACGATGACCTCGATGTGCTTGTCGTTGATCTTCACACCTTGTAGTCGGTAGACGTCTTGGACCTCATCAACGATGTAGCGCGAAAGGGCCTCAATGCCCAGCAGTCGCAGAATGTCTTGCGGGTCGGCAGGGCCGTCGACAATCAGTTCGCCCTTATTCACGATCTGGCCGTCGTGGACCAAGACACTCTTCTCTTTCGAGATCAAGAACTCAGAGGCCACGCCATCCATATCGGTAATGACCAGACGTTGCTTGCCTTTGGTGTCCTTGCCAAAGGAGACGGTGCCCGTGACTTCGGCGAGCATGCC
>JBEDFV010000181.1:0-6806 GCA_041175005.1 Pseudomonadota bacterium | reverse complement strand
GCAAGTCCTCCCTCACCGACGAACTGGTCTTGCGGTTCCGTATTGACAGTGGCGACAGCCTGCGGGTGGCAGTCATCTCGATCGACCCATCGCGCAGAAAGTCCATGGGCGCGCTCCTGGGCGATCGTATTCGTATGAATGCCATTAATACCGAGCGCATCTTTATGCGCTCTATGGCCACGCGTGATGCAGGCAGTGAGATTTCTAAGGCCTTGCCCCTTGCGCTTGACTGCTGCCGTCTGGCCGGATTCGACCTTGCCATTGTGGAGACCTCGGGCATTGGCCAAGGCGATGCCGCGGTCGTGCCATTTGTCGATAAGACCCTCTATGTCATGACCCCGGAATTTGGCGCAGCCAGTCAGTTAGAAAAGATCGACATGCTCGATTTTGCGGACTTCGTGGCGATCAACAAGTTCGACCGAAGGGGTGGGCAAGACGCGTTGCGCGATGTCTCCAAACAGTTCCAGCGCAATAAACAGCTCTGGTCCGAGTCTCTTGAGGCCTTGCCTGTATTTGGTACCCAGGCCTCCCGATTTAACGATGACGGGGTCTTGGCTTTGTACCATCGGGTGCGAGAGGCCTTGGTCCCCCTAGGACTGCAGGCCGCCTCGGCGGTCTTGTCCAGACCCAGCGGTCGTGCCTCCACAGCGCGCGATGCCATCATTCCTGCGGCACGTGCTCGGTACCTTTCTGAGATCGCCGATGTGGTGCGCCGGCTGCATCGCGATGCCGAGACCCAGGCGGTTCTTGCCAGAGAGATTCAGGCGCTTACAGCGGCGGCAGAGATTGCGCAGTCAGCGGGCCAGCCCGTCGATTTCTCTGCCCTCATCGCTACCCGACGCGCAGCCCAAGATCCGCGCGCAGCAAGGCTCATAGAGTCCTGGCCCGACATGGCCCAGGCCTATCGCCAGGAGGCCTTCACCATTCAGATTCGTGACCGGGCCCAGGTGCATCCGCTTTACATCGATACGTTGTCGGGCACCCATATGCCCCGTATTGGGCTGCCCCGGTTTCACGACCATGGGGATCTCCTGAAATGGCGTATGCGGGAAAATCTCCCTGGCGAGTTCCCGTTCACGGGCGGTGTTTTTCCATTCAAGCGCCATGACGAGGACCCCACCCGCATGTTTGCTGGGGAGGGTGATCCCTTCCGCACCAATCGACGATTTAAGCTCCTGTCGGAGGGCATGCCGGCCAAGAGGTTATCGACCGCCTTTGACTCCGTGACTCTCTACGGACAAGACCCTGGGCTGCGTCCCGACATCTACGGCAAGGTTGGCAATTCTGGTGTCTCTATTGCCACCCTCGACGATATGAAGGCCCTCTATGCCGGATTTGATCTCTGCGATCCGGCCACCTCGGTGAGCATGACGATTAATGGCCCGGCACCAACCATCTTGGCCATGTTCTTTAATGCGGCCATCGATCAGAAGGAAGAGGCCCTGGCGCAGCAAAAAGGGCGACCCCTCACCGACTCCGAGAGGCAGGAGGCCCGCGCCTGGGTATTGCAAAATATTCGGGGCACGGTACAGGCCGATATTCTCAAAGAAGATCAGGGTCAGAACACCTGTATCTTTTCGACCGAATTCAGTCTGAAGGTCATGGGCGATATTCAGGCCTATTTCGTCGACAACAAGGTCCGCAACTTCTATTCGGTATCCATCTCGGGCTACCACATTGCGGAGGCCGGCGCGAATCCCATCTCACAGCTTGCCTTTACCCTCGCCAACGCATTTACCTATGTAGAGAGTTATCTGGCGCGAGGCATGAAGATCGATGACTTCGCCCCTAATCTCTCTTTCTTCTTTAGTAATGGCATGGATCCGGAGTACGCAGTGCTTGGGCGGGTGGCCCGACGCATCTGGGCGGTGGCCATGCGCGATCGCTATGGCGCGAATACCCGCAGCCAGAAACTCAAATACCATATTCAGACATCAGGCCGCAGCCTGCATGCACAAGAGATCGATTTCAACGATATTCGCACCACGCTGCAGGCGCTTATCGCCATCTATGACAACTGCAATTCGCTACACACCAACGCCTATGACGAGGCAATCACCACGCCTACTGAAGAGAGCGTGCGGCGTGCCATGGCGATCCAACTCATCATCAATCGCGAGTGGGGCCTAGCGAAGTCAGACAATCCCAATCAGGGTTCTTTTGTTCTCGAAGAACTTACCGATCTGGTGGAAGAGGCCGTACTGCAGGAGTTCGATCGCATCTCGGATCGTGGGGGCGTATTGGGCGCTATGGAGACTGGCTACCAGCGCGGCAAAATCCAAGACGAGTCGATGCACTATGAGCATCTGAAGCATACGGGCGACCTTCCCATTATTGGTGTGAACACCTTCTTAAAGCCCGGGGGCAATCAGCCGGTAGAAGACATTGTTCTTGCCCGGTCGACCGAAGAAGAAAAACGCAGCCAGCTCGACAGACTCAGCGCTTTTCATCAGCAGCATGCCCAAGAGGCCCCCGAGGCACTCGCCGCATTGCGTAAGGCGGTCATTGAAGGTGGCAATGTCTTCGATGCCCTGATGCAGTCCGTGCGGCACTGTTCGCTGGGCCAGATTACCGATGCGCTTTTTGCGGTGGGCGGTCAATACCGCCGGAACATGTAGCCACGCGTAGTCGCCTATTCGATTCCCACCTTCCTGCCTATGTCGACAGTCACCGAAACCACGTTCCCCCGGGTCCTTCTGCAGCACGCCCAGCAACGGCCCCACAGACCCGCCTACCGGGAAAAGTATCTCGGGATCTGGCAGACCGATACCTGGCAGGAGGCCGCCCAGAAAGTCCGACAGATTGCCTGCGGGCTTGCCAGCCTTGGCTTTCAGCGGGGCATGAGCCTTGCCATTATCGGGGACAACCGCCCTCAGCTCTACCAGGCCATGCTTGCCGCCCAGGCCCTTGGCGGCATCGCGGTGCCGCTGTATCAAGACGCCGTGGCCAATGAGATGGTCTATGTGCTGCAAGATGCCGAGGTCCAGTTTGCATTTGCCGAAGACCAGGAGCAGGTGGATAAACTGCTTGAGGTCAGCGATCAGGTAACCAACCTGCACAATGTCTTCTACCTAGACCCACGCGGCCTGCGTAATTACGACCATGGGCATCTCAAGCCTATTGAAGAGCTGATGGCCTTGGGTGAGGCCTTCGATGCGGCCAACCCCGGATTTTTTGACGCCGAAATCGCCAAGGGCCAGGCCACCGATGTCTGCGTCATTCTCTACACCTCGGGTACAACGGGCCGACCGAAGGGTGTCTGTCAGACCCATGCGTCCATGCTCGGTGCGGGTCGCGGCGCCTGCGAGGTGGATCATCTCAACGACAGAGACGACATGATGGCCTACCTGCCCATGGCCTGGGTGGGTGATTTTCTCTTCTCGATGGCCCAGTGCATGGCCTCGGGCTTCACCGTGAACTGCCCTGAGTCCCGCGATACGGTGAGTGCCGACATGAAAGAGATTGGGCCAACCTATTACTTCGCCCCCCCGCGGGTCTATGAGGGATTACTGACCTCGGTCACGATCCGTATGGAAGATGCTGGGCTCATCAAGAAGAAGATGTTCGATTACTTCATGTCAGTGGCTGCACGGTGCGGCGCGGACATTCTCGACCGGCGGTCGGTGGGTCTCTTTGATCGTCTGCTCTACGGGCTGGGGCGGCTTTTTGTGTATGGTCCGTTACGAAATACGCTGGGTATGTCCCGTATTCGGGTGGCCTACACCGCGGGTGAGGCCATTGGCCCGGATCTCTTTAAGTTCTACCGTTCGATTGGCGTGAACCTGAAGCAGCTCTATGGCCAGACAGAGAGCTGTGCCTACGCCTGCATTCAGCGGGATGGCGAGGTGAAGTACGACTCCGTGGGGACACCCTCGCCGGGAGTAGAGATTAAGATCGGCGAGAACAGTGAGGTCTTGGTGCGTGGTGTTTCGTTACTCAAGGAGTACTACAAGCGTCCAGATGCCACGGCAGAGGCCATAGATGCCGAGGGCTACTTCCACACCGGGGATGCAGGCGTTCTGGACAACGATGGCCATCTGCGCATCATCGACCGTGCCAAAGATGTCTCGAAGATGGCCTCTGGGAAGGTCTTCGCGCCGAAGTACATCGAGAACAAGCTGAAGTTCTTTAGTTACATTAAAGAGGCGGTTGTCTTTGGCGCCGACCGCGACTTCATTGGGGCCTTTATCAACATCGATTTTGAGGCAGTCGGAAACTGGGCCGAGCGTCGCAATATTGCCTACAGCGGTTACATCGATCTTGCGGGCAACCCGGCTGTATCGCAGCTGATCGCCGACTGTATTGAAAAGATGAATCGGGAACTCTCAAAAGAGAAGATGCTGGGTCATGCCCAGATCTCACGGTTCCTGGTACTTCACAAAGAGTTGGATCCCGATGACGACGAACTGACCCGCACCCGCAAAGTCCGTCGCGGTTTTGTCGAAGAAAAATACAAGCCACTGATCCAGGCCATTTATGGCGGTCTGACAGAGCAGTTCATCGAGACCGACGTCCGGTTTGAAGACGGCCGTAGCGGTAAGGTCTCTGCAACACTGAAGGTCCACGACGTTCCTACCTTCTCCCTTTCGCAGGAGGCTATGGCATGACCCAGACCGATGACATCATTCTTGAGGTCAAGGGCATCAGCCTCTCCTTCGGGGGTATTCAGGCACTCTCGAATATTTCCTTTGACGTGCGGCGTAAAGAGATTCGGGCCATTATTGGGCCGAATGGGGCCGGTAAGAGTTCGATGCTGAACTGCATTAACGGGGCCTACAAGCCGCAGCAGGGCGAGATCGTCTTTGAGGGTGCGGTGCTCTCCGATGTCAACCCGCACAAGATGGCAAGCCTGGGAATCGCCCGCACCTTTCAGCATCTGGCCCTGTTCAAAGGCATGTCGGTGCTTGACAACATCATGACTGGGCGTAGCCTCAAGATAAAGTCCAACATGTTTCTGCAGGCTTTGCGGCTCGGGCCCGCCGAACGCGAAGAGATCGTTCATCGCGAGTTTGTAGAGAACATCATCGACTTTCTCGGCATCCAGCAGTACCGAAATACGCCGGTGGGTACCCTGCCATATGGTCTTCAGAAGCGGGTTGACCTTGGACGGGCCTTGGCCATGGAGCCAAAGATCTTGCTGCTCGACGAGCCTATGGCGGGCATGAACGTGGAGGAAAAGCAGGACATGTGTCGCTTTGTCCTCGACGTGAACGACGAGTTTGGAACCACGATTGTTCTTATTGAACACGACATGAGTGTTGTCATGGATATCTCAAGCAGGGTGGTGGTCTTGGACTACGGCAAGAAGATCGGGGACGATGTGCCCGACGCCGTACGCAAGAACCCCGATGTGATTAACGCCTATCTGGGCACCGAGCACTAAGGAGGCGGCCATGGGATTTTTTCTCGAGACGCTCTTTGGCGGCCTGATGGCGGGAGTCTTGTACTCTCTGGTGGCCCTGGGCTTTGTACTGATCTTTAAGGCCTCGGGTGTCTTTAATTTTGCCCAGGGCGCCATGGTGCTCTTTGCAGCCTTGTCGATGGCCCGGTTTTCAGAGTGGCTTCCTCTCTGGTTGGGATTTGAGAACAAGGTGCTTGCCAACCTACTGGCCTTCGCCATATCGGCGGCCATTATGCTGGCCTTTGCCTGGCTGGTGGAGCGTTATGTACTCAGACATCTGGTCAATCAGGAGGGCGTCACGCTTCTCATGGCCACGCTCGGCATTACCTACTTTCTCGACGGCTTCGGCCAGACGATCTTTGGCAGCGCGGTCTACAAGATCGATGTGGGCATGCCCAAAGAGCCGATGTTTATTCTTGATACGGTCTTTGAAGGCGGATTGTTGATCAACAAGGAAGACCTCTACGCTGCCCTGGTGGCTGCGGCCCTGGTGGGACTCCTGACGCTTTTCTTTCAAAAGACCAGTACCGGGCGCGCGCTCCGTGCGGTTGCCGATGACCACCAGGCGGCGCAGTCTATAGGCATACCGCTTAACCGTATGTGGGTGGTGGTCTGGTTTGTTGCCGGCATTACCGCCCTGGTGGCCGGGATCATCTGGGGCTCAAAAATCGGGGTGCAGTTCTCCCTTACCCTTGTGGCCTTAAAGGCACTCCCGGTCATCATTATTGGTGGCCTGACCTCCGTGCCGGGTGCGATTATTGGCGGTCTCATTATTGGTGTGGGCGAAAAGCTGTCTGAGGTCTATCTTGGCCCGGCTTTAGGCGGGGGCATTGAGATCTGGTTCTCTTACGTGCTTGCGCTCTTTGTTCTTCTGGTTCGCCCGCAGGGTCTGTTTGGCGAAAAAATTATTGACCGCGTCTAGGGTGCAGAGGCCATGATCTACAGAGAAAACGGTCAGTTTAAAACCAACTATCGCGACGATCAGCAGATCTTTCCGATCGCGCAGGACCGCTGGTTCGTCATCGCCGCTGTGGCGTTTTCCTTTCTTGTGGTGCCGTTCCTGTTCGACGACTATGTCTTTAAGGCCATTCTGGTGCCCTTTCTCATTCTGTCGCTTGCCGCGATTGGCGTAAATGTCTTGGTCGGCTTTTGCGGGCAGATCTCCTTGGGTTCGGGTGCCTTCATGGCGGTTGGGGCCTACATGGCCTACAACATGTTTGTGCGTTTTGAGGGCATGCCACTCATCGCCGCATTATTGCTGGGTGGGTTCTTTGCAACCATTGTGGGCATTGTGTTCGGCATTCCCAGTCTGCGTGTGAAGGGCCTCTATCTGGCGGTTGCCACCCTCGCAGCCCAGTTTTTCTGTGACTGGGCCTTTAGCCGCATCCCCTGGTTTACCAACAAC
>JBEDFV010000180.1:0-2881 GCA_041175005.1 Pseudomonadota bacterium | reverse complement strand
GAAAGAAGACGGACTCTCTGACAACCGTATCGCCCCAGTAAAAACAACCGCCGACGGCCAAGAAGGCGTTAGCCCGTTAAGGCCCCTTCTGGCTGACGTTGCAATATCGCTAAGAGGGAAGCAAGCTCTTGACGCATCTGACGACGATCCACAATGCGGTCGACCGCGCCCTTTTGAAGCAGAAACTCTGCCCTCTGAAAGCCTTCGGGAAGCTTCTCCCGCACCGTCTGTTCAATGACGCGCGGCCCGGCAAAGCCAATCAATGCCTTTGGCTCCGCAATCACCAGATCCGCGACAAAGGCAAAGCTCGCCGATACGCCCCCCATGGTGGGGTCGGTCAGGACCGAAATATAAGGAAGCCGGGCCCGTGCGAGTTGCTCGATGGCAGCAGTGGTCTTGGCCATCTGCATCAGTGAAAAGAGGCCCTCCTGCATCCGCGCTCCGCCACTGGCTGCAAACGAGATAAACGGCACCTTGGCCTCTAGAGCAGCCTCCACGCCCCGGGCAAATCGTTCGCCGACCACCGCGCCCATGGAGCCACCCATAAATTCAAACTCGAAGCAGGCCACGACCACCGGAAGACCCCGGATGGCGCCCTGAATCACCACCAGGGCATCGGTCTCGTTGGTATCGGTCTGGGCCTCTGCGAGCCGCTCAGGATAGCGGCGGCTGTCTTTGAACTTGAGACTATCCACAGGAGTAACCTCCTGACCGATCTCATGGCGGCCCTCGCTGTCAAGCAGATGATCAAGCCGATGACGTGCCCGAAATCGCAGGTGGTGACTACAGGTAGGGCAGACCTGCAGGTTCTTCTCAAGATCGGTCTTGTAGAGCACCGAATCGCAGGCCGGACACTTCAGCCAGAGCCCCTCGGGCACCGCCCGCCGGCGTGCCTCGTTGTGCTGAATGCGGGGGGGCAAAAGTTTCTCGATCCAGCTCATGAGAGGGCTCCTTCCTGTCGAACACAGTGGGTATCGAGGGCCTGACGAATCTCGCGAATAAATTGCCCAGCCGCATGCCCTGGGTCTTGGCCGTTCTGAACGGCGGCTTCCATGAGACGAATCAGCGCGCTGCCAATGACAACCGCATCGGCATGCGCGCCCACGGCCACCGCCGTTTTTGCATCGGAAATCCCAAAGCCCACCCCGACAGGCATACGGGTATGCGACCGAATCTGGGCCACGCGACTGCGGACATCTGCGGTGTCGAGATGGCCTGCCCCGGTAACGCCCTTCAAGGACACGTAATAGAGATACCCCGAACCGATCTGTGCCACCTGGGCCATGCGGGAGTCTGACGAGGTGGGTGCCAGAAGAAAAATCGGGTCGATACCTGCCTCCCGCAGCCGGCCACTAAAGCCCGCAGACTCCTCAGGCGGATAGTCAACGACCAGCACGCCATCCACCCCTGCAGTCTGCGCGGCAGACACAAAGGCCTCTGCGCCAAAGCGCTCAATCGGGTTGGCATAGCCCATCAAGACCACCGGCGTCTTCGCATCGTGGGTACGAAACTGCGCAACCCACGCGAGACAGTCGTGCAGACTGACCTCCCGGGCCAGGGCCCGCTCGCTCGACCGCTGAATCACCGGGCCATCGGCCATGGGGTCAGAAAACGGAACACCCAATTCAATGACATCGGCGCCAGAACCGGCGAGCTGGTGCATGAGGTCCACAACCGTCTCTCGGCTGGGGTCCCCCGCAGTGATGTAAGGAATCAGGGCGCGACGACCTTCGGACCGAAGCCCTGCAAACCGGGCCTGAAGACGGGCAGAGGCGGCCTGGGGCAGATCTCCGTGAGAGGACATGTGAGGACCGTGCCCGTTTTAGAGCGAGAGCCCGCCAGCCTGGGCAACGGTATGCATATCTTTGTCTCCGCGGCCTGAGAGATTCACCAGAATAATCTGGTCCTTCTCAAGCTGCGGCGCCAACTTCGCGGCATACGCCAGCGCATGGCTGGTCTCAAGCGCAGGAATAATGCCCTCAATACGGCAGCAGGTGTGGAAGGCGGCAAGGGCCTCATCGTCGTTCACAGGCACATAGCAGGCGCGGCCGGAGTCTTTGAGCCAGGCATGCTCTGGGCCCACGCCCGGGTAATCGAGGCCCGCAGAAATAGAATGGGTTTCAATAATCTGCCCGTTGGCGTCTTGCAGCAGATAGGTGCGATTGCCATGCAGGACACCTGGCGTGCCCGCAGACAGCGAGGCCGCATGGTGCCCCGTGGCAAGACCCTCGCCACCCGCCTCCACGCCGACAAGGCTCACCCCGGGCTTGTCGATGTAGTCGTAAAAAATACCCATCGCGTTACTGCCACCGCCCACACAGGCGAGCACAAAGTCGGGCTGCCGGCCGGCGATCTCTGGCATCTGCCAGAGGCATTCTTTTCCAACCACCGAATTGAAGTCACGCACCATCGCCGGATATGGATGCGGCCCAGCCACCGTACCGATAATATAAAAGGTGTCTTCGACATTGGTCACCCAGTCGCGCATGGCCTCATTCAAGGCATCTTTGAGGGTCTTAGAGCCACTTTCAACGGGTACTACCTCAGCACCCAAGAGCTTCATGCGATAGACATTCGCGGACTGGCGGGCGACATCGGTGGCGCCCATGTAGACCACACACTTCATGCCAAAACGCGCGGCAACCGTGGCGGTTGCTACGCCATGCTGGCCAGCGCCAGTCTCGGCAATGACACGGGGCTTTCCCATACGCTTCGCGAGCAGGGCCTGCCCGATCGTGTTATTCACCTTGTGGGCGCCGGTGTGGTTGAGGTCTTCGCGCTTGAAATAGATCTGGGCGCCCCCGAGCTGGTCTGACCAACGCTTGGCGTGATAGATGGGGCTCGGTCGGCCAACAAAATGCTTGAGTTCGGAATGAAACTC
>JBEDFV010000179.1:0-4593 GCA_041175005.1 Pseudomonadota bacterium | reverse complement strand
CATTGCCACCGGTGAAGTCGATCGAACGCACCTGGGGATGGGTGACCAGGCGCTTGGTTGCGTCACGATCCTTCGCCACTGAGAGCAATACCAGATTCGGATCAAGCCCCTGTTCGCTAAGCACTGACCGCATGATCTGTACTGTGATGGCGGCGGGCAGTATGGCGTTGCTGTGGGGCTTCACAATCACCGCATTGCCTGTGGCCAGCGCTGCAAAAAGCCCGGGATAGGTATTCCAGGTAGGAAACGTGCCACAGCCAATCACCACGGCCACGCCACGCCCCACGAGCGCATATTCCTTCTGCATCACGAGCGGGGGATTCTTACCCTGGGGCTTCTCCCAACGGGCCTGCGCCGGCACAAAACTCTGTTCCCGATGGGCATAGGCCACCGCCTCTAGCCCGCGGTCTTGCGCATGCGGGCCACCAGCCTGAAAGGCCATCATGAAGCCCTGGCCCGTAGTCATCATGACCGCATGGGCTAACGCAAAGCTCTGTTGATTAAGCCGCGCGAGCATCTCAATGCAGATACCGGTGCGGGCCTCTAATCCGGCATGCTGCCAAGGGCCCATGGCCTGATGCGCGGCAGTGACTAAGGCGTCGATATCGCAGACCGGATAACGCACGTTGAGTGCCACGCCATAGGGAGAGACCTCGCCCCCGTGCCACCCGGTAGCACCCGGCTGATCGAGCGTGAAGTCTTTACCAAGCAGCTGCTCGAAGGCCGCCTTGCCGTCGGCCATGGCGGTCTCGCCATAGGCTTTGGGGCTGGGCATCTCGTTAAAGGCAGACCAATAACCCCGTTCGGCGATCGCCGCTAAAGCAGACTGCAGAGTAGAGGCGTGCTTCTCGAGTAGGGGGTGGGGCATCACAGAGGTCTCCTGAATTTTTTAATGTGATTTATGTTACGAACTTAATTGACTCCGGTCAATACTTGTATCACTTTAGGGCTCGGTATATGGTAAGAACACTGTGAAGCATGGGTTTTCAACTATGTATAGGACCTAAACGACGCAAAACATCTTACTTATTGCAACGCAAAATTCTTAAGGATGTACCATTTACCAATGAATTCGCCGGACCCGCACTCCCGATCTGTTCCTACTGCGCGCCGTCAGACCGTACGCCGGCCCGGCCCGGTTGAGGCCCGTATTGCAGAGTTCTCGCAGGTGCCACGTATACAGGCCGGCTCACTCGTACTCTCGGTCTTTGGCGATCTGCTGCTTGCCCGCGGCGGTCGGGTCTGGCTCGGTAGCCTCATTCAACTCCTCACGCCTCTTGGCGTCAATGACCGCATGATCCGCACGGCCATCTTCCGGCTTGCCCAGGAAAACTGGCTTGTGGCCGAGGCCCATGGCCGCCGCGCCGATTACTCTCTCACCGCGTCGGGCGCCCAGCGGATTCGCGATGCCTCACGGCGTATTTATGCCGCGCAATCACCCGCCTGGGACCAACGGTGGCGGTTTGTCTTTCAGGTGAAGGAAATGGACGCACCAACGCGAGATGCGGTACGCCGTTTTCTTTTTTGGCAGGGCTTTGGCAGTCTCGGTCCACACTGCTTTGTCCATCCCACGACCGACCTGGACCGGGTCTTTCAGGGCCTATCGGCCGAGGGCCTTGCCTCGGCCTGCGTCGCGCTGCTTCCAGTACGGGCGGCCGATGCGGCCGTAGGCCAGAGCGCAAGCCCCCACGATCTGGTGATGCAGGCCTGGAACCTTGAAGATCTTGCAGACCGTTACAGCGCCTTTGTCGCACGCTACGAACCCATCGCCGAGGCGCTCATGCGCGGCGGCCAGGCAGACCTCTCGCCCCAGAACGCATTACTTGTTCGGCTGCTGCTTATTCACGACTATCGACGCCTCTTGCTGCGGGATCCCAACCTGCCGGCGGCACTGCTACCACCGGCCTGGCCAGGAGAGGCCGCACGGGCCGTCTGCCGTAGGCTCTACCGACTGCTGCTTGCGCCGTCCGAAGACCATATTGACCGCATGCTGGTTACCGCCAACAACGCGCCCTTACCCCCGGCAGACCAGAGTCTTGCGGAGCGGTTTCAGGGGCCCGACCCCCTCTCAGACAAGCCGCTGCGGTAACGGACGACCAAACCATCGCCACGAAAGAAATCCCGAGAGCAAGACAATGTAGATCACCGAGGCCCACCAGCCCCCGGCCGCGCCGTAACCAAAGGCAGGCAGGCTGTCTACAAAACCTTGACCGGGCGAAAAAACCAGCATGTGGGTCAAGGGCACGAACATGCCCCAGGACAACACAAACAAGACAAGCCCAGGAACGCGGGCGTCACCTGCACCTCGCAGGCAGAAAACAGCCCCGAGGTGCAGCCCATCAAAGACCTGATAGACCGCGGCAATGAGCGCCAGCTGTGCACCGAGCAGAATAAGCTGCGCGGCCTGCGGGTCGGTTGGCGCAATAAAGAAACGCATGAAGGCCTCACCAAAGAGGGCCAGGGCAAGACCAAACAAGAACATATAGGCCATGCTCAAGACAATCACATAATTGCCTACGCGTTTGGCCCAGAGGGCATTGCCCGCCCCCATCGACTGGCCCACCAAGGTGGTACCCGCCTTACCCAGCCCCACTGCGGGGAGAAAGGCCATGGAGGTCAACATAATGACCACCTGCGAGGCGGCACCCTCGACATCGCCGAGCCGCGACATCATGGCCTGGAAGGCGGCAAACCCCAGCACGTCGATACCAATCGAAAATCCAATAGGCAGCCCCAGACCCAGCACTGCCTTTAGCAGCGTCTTATGTGGTCGCCAGACCCGAAAGGGCGCAAACCCCGCGCCCTGTACCTCAGAGAGGAAGAGCCAAAGAGAGACGGCGAGCCCGACGCCCAGCGACAGGGTGGTGGCCCAGGCCACGCCCGCAACGCCCATCTCCAGTCCAAAGACAAACCAGGCATTGCAGGCGGTATTGGTGACGACAATGATGGCATTGACCAGCAGCGCCACACGGACCCGCCCAATGCCCATAAAGAAAGAAAGCACGGCGGTCTCAGCAAGTATGACGGCCCCTCCGAGGAATCGTGGCCCCCAGTAGGCCAGGGCCTCCTGCTCCGCGGCGGCTGAGAGGCCAAGCAGCGGTACCAATACCGAGCCCAGGGAGGCAAGCAGCAGGCTAAATGGGGCAGCCACCACCAGAGCAATCCAGAGGCCCGACCAGACAGCGGCTGCCGCGCGTGCGCGACGCCTGGCGCCATAGGCCTGTGCGACTACGGTCTGCACGGCCATTCCCATACCGGTAAGGAAGAACAAGGCACCCAGGATAAGCCAGTAGGTGCCGCCCACCCCGGCCAAGGCACTTGTCGAGATCTGCCCAACAAACCAGGTGTCAATGAGGTTGAGAAGGCCCTGGAGTCCCGCATGCAGAAACAGGGGGAAGGCCAAAAAGAGAACCGCCCGCAGACTAACCTGAGGGCGGCCCATTTCATCCAGACGACATGCAGGCAGGTTCACCCCGAGGCACCTTATAATTTTCACATGACCGCCGCCATAGTACTGGAATCAATCTTCTATCTTGGGGTGGTCGTTGCTGCCCCCCTGCTCTACCCCATGTATCTTCATCGCGTGAAGGGCATAGAGAAAGAGATTGCCTACCAACACAGCCGACTCTTTGGTCTGCTGGTCGCTGGGGTGCTGCTGCTCGCCGCAGTGGCAGTCTGGATTCGGCCGGTGGCTGCAAGCCCATTAGCCGCCAATGCCTCGGTGGCCCATCTTGTCGTTGGAGAGCCTGCAAAGCTGCCGCCACTCACCCTACTCGATGGCTCAGTCTGGCGTCTCGACAGTGAGCGCGGCAAAGTGGTTATCGTTGAGTTCTGGCATACGCGCTGCCCCTTCTGCAACCGCCAGAACCCCTTACTGAATGCCTTCACGCTACGCCATCGCGACAAAGGTCTGTCGGTGGTCACGGTATCGATCGACAAGAAGAAGGCCGATGCGCAAGACTATATGAAGCAGAAGGGCTATGTCTTTGCCGCTGGCCTGGCCGATGACACCTGGCATGCCATCTTTAATCAGCGCAAGGGGCTACCCCAGCTCTTTCTTATTGATCGGCAGGGCGTTGTGCGGGCAATCGAGGTACGCGAGATGTTTCCCGACGATATTGAGGAGCTCGAGAAGTTTCTTTAATGCCCGGCGGGGCGAAGTTTTTCTGCGCCCTGGGGCTCTGGCAAGGCGTAGCCTGACAACACCCCAACCATCTGGGCAAAAACCTTTGGGGTACCGGCAAGAATATTCTCCGCAAAGAGATAATCTGATTCACCTCTGAAGTTGCCCACAAAGCCTCCGGCCTCCGTAATGAGCAGACTCCCTGCCGCCGCGTCCCAAGGCATAAGGCCCATCTCGAAGAAGGCGTCATAACGGCCGGCAGCGACATAGGCGAGATCGATGGCCGCGGCGCCCGGCCGCCTCAGCCCCGCCGCCTTCTCACTGATCTCTTTAAACATCGACAGATAGAGGTCGATCTGGGCCTGCCGCTTAAACGGAAAGCCCGTGCCGACCAGGGCCCCTTCGAGGCGGTCTTGCTTGCTCACCCGAATACGACGGTCATTGAGAAAGGCCCCTTTACCCTTTGATGC
>JBEDFV010000178.1:0-8045 GCA_041175005.1 Pseudomonadota bacterium | reverse complement strand
GCCCCGAAGTTATCTGCGCACCTGCCCATTGGTCGGTCATGGAGGCCATGATCTCCATGGCAACCCACGGCATTCGCCACCTTCCTATCGTTGCGGAGGGGCGGCTTAAGGGCATCATTTCCGAGAGCGATCTGGTGCGTCATCAGCGTGAGAGCCTGCGCAGTCTCTCGGCCATGATTGCGCGCGCCCCCGACTTGCAGACGCTCGCCCAGGTGAGCCGCACGATTCGGCAGCTTGCGCATCGGCTCCTGGCAGAGGGGCTGGCAGCCACCTCGGTGGCCCGTCTGGTAAGCCACCTCAACGACGCCATGACCAAGCGCACCCTGGCACTCGTGTCTGACCGTGACCCTAGTCTGCTGGCTGGGCTGCCCGAGTGGAGTTGGCTGGCCTTGGGGTCTGAGGGCCGGGAGGAGCAGACCATTGCCACCGATCAGGACAACGCGATTGTCTTTGCCGCCGCGAGCGCAGAGGAGGCCCAACGGTTGCGACCGCAGTTTCTAAGGCTTGCTGCCCAGATGAACGATGCACTGGCGGAGATCGGCTTTCCGCTCTGTAAGGGCGCTGTGATGGCCCAACACGAGAAGTGGTGCCGCAGCCTTGAGGAGTGGAAGGAGACGATGAGCGACTGGTTTCGGCGCCCGACCCCGGAGAAACTGCTCGATGCCCATACCTTTTTGGATTTTCGCCCCCTCACGGGCGCACTCCATCTCTCTGAGACCCTGCGCGACTGGGTGACCACCGAGGTCAAGATGCATCCGTTGTTTCTGCGGGAGCTTGCCCAAGACTCGATGCGCAGCAGCGTGGGCGACCTGCCAAGGCCGGTGTTTTTTTCTGCCGTAGCCCGGTGGCTGCGTCGCAAGAATCTCCCGGGTAACTGGATCTCCCCGGATCGTCTCGATATTAAGAAAGATGCGACGGCGCCGGTGGTGGCCTGGTCCCGAGTGCTGGCCTTGATGAACGGAATCCCTGCCACCTCTACCGATGGCCGGCTGGCAGGTCTTCAGGCCCTTGGCAAAGTGCAGCGCAGCGAGGGGGAAGCGATTCGTGAGGCCTTTGACCTGACCCAGCGCTACCGGCTCCGGGCCCAGCTCGCGGGGTCGGACCAGCCCAATGCGCTGTTGCTTGACCCCTTGAGTCTGCATGAGATTGACCAGCTTACCTACGCGCTCGATGAACTGGCCCGCGTGAAAGACGCGGTGCGACTCGATCTTCGGCTTTAGCTTGGAAACGCAGAGCGGTACACTTCGACCATGTATATCCACCTGGCCTCGGACCTGCATCTGGAGTTTCTGCAGAAGCGATTTCCAGACTTCCTGCGGGTGGATCGGCTCTATTCTCCCTGGGCCGATGTGCTGGTCTTGGCAGGAGACATTCACAAAGAGACCGAGACCATTAAGTGCTTTGGACGTTGGCCTCACCCAGTGCTCTATGTCGTAGGTAATCACGAGTTCTACGACCACACTATCAATCAGACTATCACCGCCTTAAAAAAGGCGGCCCAAAACACCGCCGTGATTGTCTTGGACCGCGATGTCTTCGTTTATCAGGGGGTGCGGTTTCTGGGCTGTACGCTCTGGACCGATTACCTGCTTGCCGGCGAGGGCCGACAAAAGGTCTCAATGATGGCCTGTGAGGCCCGTCTGGCGGATCACCGCAAAATTATGGGGGTAGAGCGGCCCGGCGAACGGTTTACCGCTGCCAAGGCACTTGAGCTGCATCAGAGAGATCGCGACTGGCTGGCCGCCCAACTCGACGACCCTTTTGATGGGCCCACAGTCGTTATCACCCATCATGGCCCACACCCGGGAAGCGTGCACCCGAGATTTCGCGATGACCCTTGTAATGCCGGGTTCATTTCGGACCTAACCCCGCTGGTGGAGAAGGCCACCGTCTGGATTCATGGGCACATTCACGACAGCTTTGACTACCGGGTTGCGGGCTGTCGGGTGATCACCAATCCAGGAAGTTATGCGGCTGGGGTGCCCAAGGCCAAGACCCCCGCCGAATTGGTCTGGGAGAATCCGCTCTTTGACCCGCAAAAAGTGGTCGAGGTCTGAGACAATCAGACCTCGACCATTCTGCCCGGATGACGAAATCGGTAGACGTACGGGACTTAAAATCCCGGGCCGCAAGGCGTGCGGGTTCGATTCCCGCTCCGGGCACCAGTCTTTAGAGATCGCTTAAAAGCTGGAAGGCGCAGATCGTTACGATGGTGGGCCCCAAGGCGGCAATGAAGAGCGCTCCTGGGCTAATGGTCTCGCTGTCGAAATACTTTTTCAGTATGGAGGCCCCCGCCGGGTTGGGTGCATTGGCGATCAGCGTTAGTCCGCCACCGGTCACGGCGCCAGCAACTACCGCGTATTTAAATTCTGGTGACAGGCCTTCTACCAGTGAGGCAAGGTAGGTCAGGGCCGCGTTGTCCGTAATGGCCGTTAGGGCAGTCGCGCCATAGTAAACGGTGGTGGGGCTCATCTGGGTAAGCAAGGGCTGTAACCACCAGGCCTGTAACCCCCCAAGAAACACGAGCCCCGCCAAGAAGAAGGCCACAAGCATTCCTTCACGCAGAATGAGCCTGTCATGGTGCTGGTTGTAGGCCGTTGCCAGCCCCATAAACACCAGGAAGATCCCCAGGAATACCGGGGGATGATGGGCAAAGACGACGACACCTGCAATGAGGGCCAGGTGGATGACGGTGAGGGCGACAGGCACCTTCGGGGCCTGTTCGACCTTGACCACACCAGAAATAATCTGGTCTCCCACGAGCTTCAGATAGCCCCTAAAGAGGTAGGTCACAATCGCGGCATTAATGAGTACTGCGATGAGGGCCTTCCAGCCGAAGTGGGTAAACATGAAGGGGGTGTCCCAGCCCCATTTGGCCGCGACCATGAGCACGGGAGGCGCGGCAAAGTGGGTGAAGGTTCCGCCGATGGAGATGTTGACAAAGAGCACGCCAATCGTGCCGTACTTAAAGGCGGTGGGCGCGTCTGCGCGGAAGAATTTCTGCGCCAGCAGCAGCGCCGCTAAGGTCATGGCCGCAGGCTCGGTAATAAAGGATCCGAGCACGGGTACCAGCGTAAGCAGCAGAAAATAATTCACCATCGCGTAGTTGCCTGGGATGGCGCGTGTTGCGGCCTCGGTAATCTGTCGGGCAAAGACCATGATGGGGCGGCTGGCCGCAATCACCATAATGGCAAAGACAAAAAGTGGCTCGGTGAAGTTTCGAGAGTCGGCGTAGCCGGTGGCCTGGCCGAAGCCCTCGGAGGCAATGATCCAGACAAACAAAATAATCGACCAGAAACCGAAGACCGCCTCTACTTCGGCCAAGAGATGAAAGAGGCCATGGTGGGACGGAAACCGATGGCTTAGCGTGGCAAAGTATTTGGTGGAGAAGGTATGCAACACGGCAATTGCAAACAAGACTGCGGCCACAATTTCGGTCGTGTGGCTCATGGCCACGGTTGTTGATGCGCTTGCCATGGTGTGTTTTTCCCCCTTCGTGCAGCGAATAGTGTCGTGCGTTGTTACCCAGGTACTTTTTGTCCGAGTTGTGCTGCCAAGCCGATGAGGTTTGCGCAGCGACTGCCACTGCGGCAGTAGGCCAGGATGGGGGTAGGTAAGCTATTGATTAATGCACCCATCTGCATGGCCTGCTCCGGTGTGTGACCCCCGGACTGTACGGGATGGTAGGCAAAAGAAAGCCCCATCGCCTTTGCGGCTTCACCTACTTCGCCTTGCGTTGGCTGCTGGGGCCCCTCTTCGCCGTCGGGCCGATTGCAAATAATGGATTTGAAGCCAGCCTCCTGTGCAGCAGGAATATCGGAGGCAGTGATCTGGGGGCATACCGCAAGTTTGGGCGTGAGCCAGCGAACGTCGAGGGCCATGGGTAGAGACTCCGTGAAAAATTTAGCCTACGGATGATACCGCCTTGCCGCAGACCGCTAGGGTTATCTGGTGCGTTGACGGGGCGCGGGGCAGAAGAGGGAATAAAGCGTCATGAGTATCGCCTCTACCTCTTGGTTTGAGAGGCGATAGTAGATTTGTTTGCCTACTCGTCGTGTTTCCACGACCTGCTCATTACGCAACACGCCAAGCTGCTGCGAAAGGGTCGGTTGACGAATCCCGGTAAGGGTCTCGAGCGTGCTGACGTTTTTTTCGCCCTGGGTGAGCTGGCACAAAAGAAGAAGACGGTCTTCGTTTGCGAGCAGTCGCAAGAGCCCTGAGGCCTGCGCGGCCGCAGACCGTAACTGGGTGAAGTCGATGGCGGGTGTCTCGTAGGTGCTGCAGCCTGCTGAGGGCTCGAGAAGGGTAGGGGCGGCGGAGGGAGAAAGGGGGCTGGCCATGCTTATATTCTATTAAAAAGTAAACTGTCGATCAAAGCAGGGCGCACCTAAAAAAGTGCACCTGAAAAAGCGCAGCTGGGCGACTGCGAAAGATGCTGTCGCATGCGCCGCTTTTCTACAGGGGGCCCGGTGCGACCCCCTCCTCGGGCGGATAACGAAAAAGTGGAAACATCTCGTTCATGATTTCATTGGCCCGCTCAAGAATGAAGTAACGAAAGGCTTCGGCCGCGAGCGACATGGTGCGGTTGCTTAGGTTCACCACATGCCAGAGTCGCATGACGGGCGTCTTCTCTACCCGCAGTACCTTTAACACTCCGTGATGGGCCTCGAGCCCAATGGTGTGGAGCGACACAAATGAGATGCCTAAGCCAGCCATGACCGCCTGCTTGATGGTCTCGTTACTCGACAT
Organism: Pseudomonadota bacterium; assembly: GCA_041175005.1. Lineage (GTDB taxonomy): Bacteria > Pseudomonadota > Gammaproteobacteria > Burkholderiales > Burkholderiaceae_A > Hahnella. The sequence goes on along the minus strand of JBEDFV010000178.1, from coordinate 3,296 downwards.
CTCAATCGTGGAGAAGGGCCGGAATCGATGCTCCTCAAAGAAAGCCTCCATCACGGCACGGGTACCAGACCCCTCCTCGCGAATGAGCATCTCCTGCTGGTCAAGCTGGGTCATCGTAATGATCGGCTCGTGCACCAGGGGATGGTCGGGCGCGGCAATAAAGGCATGTGGATGCGGGGCAAAGAATTCGGCACGGGTATCGAGCTCCTTGGGCGGCCTACCCATGATTGCCAGGTCGATCTCGCCATCGCGTAGCAGCGCAGCGAGTTGATCGCGGTTGCGCACCTGAATCACCACCTGAATACCCGGATGCTCTTTGCGAAAGGCGACCAGCAGACGCGGCAAAAGATACTTGGCGGTGCTTACGAGACCGATGTTGAGATGGCCCGTCTCCATGCCCTTGAGCTTGGTCATCATGTCTTCGGCCTCTCGCAGCGCGGAGAGCACTCGGCGGGCGTAGACCAGAAAGTACTCGCCGGCACTGGTGAGGGATACGCCTCGGCCCTTTTTTGCAAAGAGGGTGATGCCCAGGTCGTCTTCGAGGTCTCGCATCTGCATCGAGACGGCCGGTGCGGTGAGGTGCATTTCGTCGGCCGCCTTGGCGAAGCTCGACTGGCGTGCGGCCGAAACAAAGATGCGTAACTGCCGTAGAGATAGATTTCGCATGGGTCTCCTCCCATACCTTAAGGGAACGCCAAATTGGTAAGCGTTATTTATTTTTTGTTTAATTAATTGTGACTTTACCTTACCTACTTGTCTTCCTAGACTGACGTCTGATTTGTTGAACACTCTTACACCGAGGAGACGAAAGCGATGAATGCCCCCCAAGACGGAAGGATCACCGATATTAAGGAGCGCTACAAGGGTGGCGTGCTGAAATATAAGCAGATGGGCTATTGGCGACCAGACTACGAGCCCAAAGACACCGATACGATCTGCCTATTTCGGATCACGCCACAAGACGGTGTTGACCCCGAAGAGGCCGCGGCAGCCGTGGCCGGGGAGTCTTCGACGGCCACCTGGACGGTTGTCTGGACCGACCTGTTGACAGCCCACGAGAGTTATCAGGCCAAGGCCTATCGGGTCGACAAGGTGCCCAATACCGGAGAGGGCACCAGCACCCCGCAGCAGTACTTTGCCTATGTGGCCTATGACATCTGCCTTTTTGAGGAGGGGTCGATCGCCAACATGACGGCATCCCTCATTGGTAACGTCTTCTCATTTAAGCCGCTCAAGGCCTGCCGCCTCGAAGATATGCGCGTGCCGGTCTGTTACCTGAAGACCTTTAAGGGCCCCCCCACCGGCATCATCGTGGAGCGTGAGCGCCTGGACAAATATGGGCGCCCCATTCTGGGCGCCACCATGAAGCCCAAGCTGGGCCTCTCGGGACGTAACTATGGCCGTGTGGTCTATGAGGGGCTGACCGGTGGACTGGACTTCACCAAAGACGACGAAAATATTAATAGCCAGCCGTTTATGCATTGGCGCGACCGATTCTTGTTTTGTATGGATGCCGTGAATAAGGCCCAGGCCAACACCGGCGAGGTCAAGGGCCACTACCTGAATGTGACAGCCGCCACCATGGAAGATATGTATGAGCGGGCTGAGTTTGCCAAGGAGCTTGGTTCGGTGATTGTGATGGTGGACCTGGTGATCGGCTACACGGCGATTCAGTCGATGAGCAATTGGGCTCGCAAGAACGACATGATTCTGCATATGCACCGCGCGGGCCACGGCACCTATACCCGTCAGCGTAACCACGGCATTTCATTCCGTGTCATTGCCAAGTGGCTGCGCATGGCGGGTGTTGATCACCTGCATACGGGCACTGCGGTCGGTAAGCTCGAAGGCGACCCCATGACCGTACAGGGCTTCTATAACGTCTGCCGGGAGACCTACAACAAGCAGGATCTCTCGCGGGGCCTCTTCTTTGACCAGGACTGGATCGATATTAAAAAGGTGTTGCCTGTGGCCTCTGGTGGTATTCACGTGGGGCAGATGCACCAGCTGCTGCATCTCTTCCAAGACGACGTCATTCTGCAGTTTGGCGGCGGCACAATTGGGCACCCCGATGGCATTCAGGCAGGCGCTATTGCCAACCGTGTGGGACTAGAGTGCATGGTGAAGGCGCGTAATGAGGGCAAGGACATCATGGCCGAGGGGCCAGAGATTCTGAAGGCCGCGGCCAAGTGGTGTAAGCCGCTTGAAAAGGCGCTTGAGACCTGGAAGGGAGTGGAGTTTAACTACACCTCCACCGATGCGCCCGACTTTGCGGTCACGCCGTCGGTCTCCTAGGCCACCACAGCGCACGCCGCTCACAACAATCTCGACAAAACCAACAGACGCAGCAGACCGTTAACGACGAACCCTATTGAAGGAGTCTTCAGATGCGTATTACCCAAGGGCAGTTTTCTTTCTTACCCGACCTGACCGACGAAGAGATTCGACTGCAGGTGGATTATGCGATTGGCCGTGGCTGGGCCCTCTCGGTGGAATGGACCGATGACCCCCATCCCCGCAATACCTACTGGAATATGTGGGGCATACCCATGTTCGAGATCAAGGATGGCGCGGCGGTACTCTATGAGGTGAATGCCTGCCGTAAGGCCAATGCCTCGTCTTATATCAAGGTCAATGCCTTTGACAACACCCGGGGTACCGAATCGCAGGTGATGAGTTTTATTGTGCATCGTCCTGCACACGAACCTGGGTTTGGTCTGGTGCGCCAGGAGGCGGGTGGGCGCAATCTGCGGTATACCACCCATTCCTACGCCACCGACAAGCCCTCGGGGGAGCGGTACTAGGTTTTTTCTTCATGACGAAAAGGGGAGCCCATGACACACGCCGCCACGACCGTTGACCTCCAGGCTATTCTGCAAGAGGCCGATGTCCTGGCGGTGCTCGATGAGCTGGATCGCGAACTGGTGGGCTTAAAGCCTGTGAAGCAGCGTATCCGTGAGACAGCCGCCTTCTTGGTGGTCTCCAAGGCACGGGCCCAGCTGGGGCTTGAGGCGGCGACCCCTTCGCTTCATATGTGCTTCACCGGAAATCCTGGTACGGGCAAGACGACTGTTGCCATGAAGATGGCCACCATCCTGCATCGGCTTGGCTATGTGCGGAAGGGCCATGTGGTGAGTGTCACCCGTGATGATCTCGTGGGCCAGTACATTGGGCATACGGCGCCAAAGACCAAGGACATGCTCAAAAAAGCCATGGGCGGCGTCTTATTTATTGATGAGGCCTACTACCTGTATCGTCCAGAGAATGAGCGGGACTATGGCCAGGAGGCCATAGAG
>JBEDFV010000177.1:0-6474 GCA_041175005.1 Pseudomonadota bacterium | reverse complement strand
TCCAGGTCTGCCAGCGCAATGACTTCTAGGGCCCGCTCGTGGGTGGATTCCATGAGCACCGGTGGCGCCACTCCTGCCTCGGCCGCCTCTCGCCACCGCCCCGCGCAGACGCACCAGCGGTCTCCGGGCTTGAGCCCAGGAAATCGATACTCCGGACGCGGCGTGGATAGGTCGTTGCCTTTTTCCTGTGAGAACGCTAGGAAGGCCTCGGTCATCTGTGCGCAGACCGTGTGGCTGCCGTAATCGTCGCTACTAGAATTACAGCAGCCATCTCGAAAAAAGCCTGTCAAGGGATCGAAGCTGCAGGGCTGCAGCGCCGTTCCCAAGACATTCTTCGCTTTTACGGTGGACATGCCCCGCAGTTTAAGCCAAGTCTTTCACGAGACTTGCCCGCACGTCTGCCGCCAACGGATCGATCTTTACGGTGTAGGCGGGGTGGTCTACACCAATCGAGAGGCTCACGCCATATTTCAGGGCAGCGGCCATGTCTTCGTCGAGTTCAAAGCGCATAAAGTGCACCGAGGAGGTCTTCTCTTCGTTCTCGCGAATCAGGTCTTCGTCGGCAATGGCCCAGACCTTTTCACGGCCCTCGACCTGCACCCAGACACGGGATTCCACACCCTTGAGCTTACGAAGTTCAACCTTGCGAACCTCAGGATCCGGGTATTCGATCATCATGGTGGCCTTGAAATTGCGGCCATCAGGAATCAGGGGGTTGTAGGCGTCGAGCTCGTCTTGGATGCCTTCTTCTTCGAAGGTTTTCTCAATACGCAGCATCTCTTGAATCTGGTATCGAATGGTCTTCTCGTCTTCGAAAAAGAGGGTGATATGGTCCCCGAGGGCAATTCGGCGAAGCTTCTTGTGTGCCATGACTTCGGCACGAAACTGATTACGAATGCGAGAGTAATGCTCTAGCGTCCAGAGTGACTCGCGGCTGATGCGGCCCATATTGAGTTCTCCATTCATGGCGGTTTCTTTCTCTGTGTAGTAGGTTGAGGAGGTGTGGGTAGAGCTATAGACCATAGGCCTGGGCAAGCAGGCTTAAGGGGTGCGCTACTTTCCCATCGGCCTTGCCTGCCATACCTTGTTCGATATGGTGGCCCGCGAGCTGGCAATCGGAGGCGACATAGTCGGGCTCTCCGCCCTGACCATTATTTGCCTTGGGGTGTTCGGCCATCTGCCGGAAAACCGGCCGTCCGATCTTCATGGCCATCTCGTGGAATTCTTTTTTCACCCCCCAGGTGCCAGCATGGCCGGAACACCGCTCGACGGTATTCACCGCTGTGTTGGGAATCATCTCGAGGGTCTCGCGGGTCTTCTGGCCAACATTCTGTACCCGCAGGTGGCAGGCGATGTGATAGGAGACATTGCCCAGCCCTTCTTTGAAATCTGTCTTGAGCAGCCCGTCTTTGTGGCGCAGCTGGAAGTACTCAAAAGGGTCGAACATGGCCGCCTTGACAGCCTGGGCATCCGCATCGTTGGGGAGCATGAGTGGAATCTCCTGCTTAAACATGAGGGTGCAGGAGGGAATCGGCGTGACGATGGCATAGCCTTCGCGGGCAAGTGCGGCAAGCCTGGGAAGGTTCTGCCGCGCGAGATCAGCCACCGAATCGAGATCACCGAGTTCAAGCTTTGGCATGCCGCAGCAGGCCTGTTTCTCGACCACCACATAGGGGATCTCGTTATGCTCGAGCACCTTAATGAGGTCGTGACCGATACCAGGCTCGTTCCAGTTTACGTAGCAGGTGGCGTAGATAGCGACCTTGCCCTTTGAGCGATCACCATTTTTCACCGGCAGGGCCGCAGACTTCTTGGCATTTTTCTCAAAGACCTTGCTGGTGAATTCGGGAACCCAGGCGTCTTTATGAACGCCAAGCACTTTCTCTCCAATCGAGCGCGCCATGGTGCTCTTTGACAGGGCGTTGACCGTCTGGACCACGATGGGAATGGAGGCCAGCTTGCCATTGGCAGCGGTGTTTGACAGCGTGACATCGCGAAATTTGGTAGGGGTACCCTGCTTAAACTGAATAGCCTTCGCGCGCAGCATGGTGTGCGGGAAGTCAAGGTTCCAGGGGTGCGGTGGCACATAGGGACACTTGGTGAGGTAGCAGACATCGCAGAGGTAGCACTGGTCTACGACCTTCCAATAGTCCTTCTTGTCTACCCCGTCGACCTCTCCCGTGCTGCCTTCGTCCACAAGGTCAAAGAGCGTGGGAAATGATCCACAGAGACTCACACAACGACGGCACCCGTGGCAGATATCGAAGATCCGCTCCATTTCATCGAAGCAGGCCTTCTCGTCGTAGAACTCTGGGTTTTGCCAGTCTAGTGGGTGCCGGGTGGGTGCCTCTAAGGATCCTTCGCGAGCAGACATGGTTACCTCTTCATAGTTATCTGCCGCACGGTGCTTCTGTTATGACTCTTCCGGAGATCCTAAAAGAGCGCGGTGGGCCCGTGGCGGCTATCGTTGAGAACGTGGGGGCATTGCATTCGGTACTGCGTGTTGCTACTTGCACCACAAGGCCCTGATGCCTTCGCACCAAGGCCTTGCAGTTCAAGGCCTAATTAGGCATTGAGGGTGTCAAGTGCCTTCTGAAACTTATTGGCGTGGGAGCGCTCGGCTTTTGCCAGCGTCTCAAACCAGTCGGCAATCTCGTCAAAGCCTTCGCTGCGCGCATCCTTGGCCATGCCGGGATACATATCGGTGTACTCATGGGTTTCACCGGCAACGGCAGACTTGAGGTTGGCAGAAGAGTCACCGATGGGCAGATCGGTGGCGGGGTCTCCGACCTGGGCCAGATAGTCAAGGTGGCCATGTGCGTGACCGGTCTCACCTTCAGCGGTGGAGCGGAACAGCGCTGCGACTTCGGGGTACCCTTCAACGTCGGCCTTGTTTGCGAAATACAGGTAACGACGATTGGCCTGGCTTTCGCCAGCAAAGGCATCTTTCAGGTGCTGATGCGTCTTGCTTCCTTTAAGCTGGGGCATGACTATCTCCTATGGGGTTAAAAACAGGGAAGTGAATATGTCCAGAACAACATGACTACCTGAACATAGACCGGAGTCTGAGGGTTTTGTTTAGCGTAGTCCAATTGAGTGTTTCAAAGTCATTGATAAGAATAATTAATGACCGGGTCTCGCGTGAGGTTGTCGAGGATCTGACTTTTTGGTAATTAAAGTATTTTATGTGTTTTTATCTGCAAGAAGAGAGATGTATGGAAGATATCGCGGCATTACGCAAGGAGTATACGCAGGCCTCTCTAGATGAGTCAGAGGTCGATAAAAACCCCTACACGCAGTTTTCGCGGTGGTTTGAACAGGCCATTCGCGCGTCGGGTGATGAGGCCAACGCCATGGTTTTGTCTACCCTACAGCCGAACGGACGCCCCGCCAGTCGGGTGGTCTTGCTTAAGGGATTGAGCGACCGAGGGTTTGTTTTTTTTACCAACTATGCCTCTGCAAAGGGCCAGGCGCTTGCTGCCAATCCTTGGGCGAGTCTCCTCTTTTCTTGGCCCAGCCTTGAGCGGCAGGTGCGGATCGAGGGGGCAGTCGAAAAGATCTCCGAGCAAGACTCAAATACCTATTACCAGAGCCGTCCCTTGCGCAGTCGCATTGGGGCCTGGGCGTCGCCGCAGAGCCAGGTTATTGCCTCCCGCCAGTGGCTTGCCGATGCGTTTGCGGCCCAAGAATCTGCATTGGGGGAGAACCCTGCTCGGCCGAATCACTGGGGTGGGTACTGCCTGGTACCCGACCGTCTGGAGTTTTGGCAGGGTCGGCCGTCCCGACTGCATGACCGGGTGGTCTATCGCCTGTCTTCGGAGTTGACGGCCGGACAGCGGCTGGGCGAGGGGGCAGGGTTCCTAGGGTTCCCAGGGTTCCCTGTGGGTTCGGAAAATATGCAGTGGGAAATTCAACGTCTTGCGCCCTAATCTGCGGGGTCTTGATCCGGATCAAACCCATGTCGGTGGCCGCGGGCTACTGTGCTCTCAGTTTGAAAGCATTTCGCCTCAAACCTCTTTTTTGGGAGCACACCTATGAAACGACTTCTCACCACGATTCCCCTCTGCCTGGCCCTCGGACTTCCCTTGGCCTCTTCTGCCTGGGCCTCTGATCACGGGGCTAAGCCCAGCGCGAAGGCGGCACAATAGGCGCCTCGGCTCATCATGCGCGATGGGGCGCGCGTCTGGGATAACCCGGCTGCCTTCGGTCCGGTACCGTCGGATCAGTACGAACGGGGCGTAAAGGTCTGCGCCACCATGAATACCCGCGAACTCACCTACCTGCCCACGGGCTATCACCCCAAGGCCTTGGATGCAGACGGTGTGGAGTATCAGGGCGGCGGTTTTTACTGCGAGGCGAAGAAGTAACCCTACGCGCTTCGGCGGTACCCATGGTTGTCGGCCCCATAGGGCGCCATGGTCTGTCTGGTTTCACGGTCCCTGGGTAATTTGCTTACCATGGTACCCATGAAACCCTCCTCTTCTTCTCCTTCGTTGTCTGTCGGCCTGATCGGTCTGGGCGCCATGGGCCTGGGTATGGCCCAGTCTCTGCGCCGGGCTGGGTTCCTGCCCTATGTTTTTGATATTCAGCCCGAAAGGGCGCAGGCCTTCGCTGCAGATGGCGGCGTGGCCTGTGACAGCCTCTCTTCGCTTGCCGCGGCCTCAGAGGTGATTGTCTCTGTGGTGGTCAACGCGCAGCAGACCGAGGCCGTTCTCTTCGGCGAAGGGGGCTGCCTGGCTGCAATGCGGCCGGGTACGGTATTTGTCATGTGTTCTACCGTGGACCCGAACTGGTCCATGGGGCTGGAGTCTCGGCTGGCTGCACATCAGGTTCTCTATCTGGATGCGCCCATTTCCGGCGGGGCAGCCCGCGCCGCCCAGGGTCAAATTACCATGATGACCGCAGGCGTGCCCGCGGCCTACGCCAAGGCGCAGCCGGTACTAGATGCGATGGCCGCCAAGGTCTACCGGCTCGGCGATAAGGCAGGCCCGGGCAGTAAGGTAAAGATCATCAACCAGTTGCTGGCCGGTGTGCATATTGCGGCCGCGGCGGAGGCCATGGCGCTTGGGCTTCGCGAGGGGGTAGCTGCTGAAGATCTCTATGAGGTCATTACCCACAGCGCGGGCAACAGCTGGATGTTTGAAAACCGCATGGCCCATGTCTTGGCCAACGACTACACGCCCCTGTCGGCCGTCGATATTTTTGTGAAGGACCTTGGGCTGGTGCTTGATCTGGCCCGCTCGAGCAAGTTTCCTCTCCCATTAAGTGCCACGGCCCATCAGATGTTTATGCAGGCCTCCACCGCGGGCTTTGCAAAAGAAGACGACAGTGCCGTGATCAAGATTTTCCCCGGCATCACCCTTCCCTCTGGCAAGGACCCTACATAAATGCATGTCTTAATTACTGGCGGGAGTGGGTTTCTTGGCCTTCGGCTTGCCCGCGAACTCCTGGCACGCGGCAAGATTGCCCTGGCGGGCGCAGCCCCACAGCCTCTTGCGCGACTCACCCTTACCGACCGAATCGCGCCCCCTGCAGAGGTGCTGGCCGACCCGCGGGTCGCGTCTCTTCCAGGAGACCTTCTGTCCCTGGCCCAGACGGGCGGGCTGCCCACCTCTGGGGTTGACCTGATTGTGCATCTGGCGGCTGCGGTGAGTGCGGAGTGTGAGGCGGATTTTGACCTTGGCATGCGGTCGAATCTCGATACCATGCGCGGCCTTCTGGAATATGCGCGTCAGCAGCCCGTGCCGCCGGTGGTGGTTTTTGCAAGTTCGGTGGCGGTCTTTGGTGATCCCCTGGGCCGGCCATTTCAGAAGACCGTCACAGACGAGACTCTGCCCACGCCACAGAACAGTTATGGCATTCAGAAGTTTATTGGCGAGCAGCTGATGGCCGACTATGGGCGCAAGGGTTTTATTCGTGCTCGCAGCCTGCGCCTCATGACGGTGAGTGTGCGGCCTGGGCGTCCGAACGGCGCGGCCTCTGGTTTCTTGTCGGGAATGATTCGTGAACCCCTGGCCGGGGTCGCCTGCCGGGTTCCTGTCCCGCCCGAGACACCGGTTGCACTTGCCTCACCGGGCAATACCATCGCAGGAATCTTGCGGGCCATTACTGCAAGCGATACCGAATGGGGCCCCCGTACCGCGGTAAATCTTCCCTCTGTCTGCGTGACGGTTCAGGAAATGGCCGCGACCCTACAACGGATTGCGGGGCCAGAGGTGGCCGCGCGGCTGCAATGGTCTGTTGACCCCACAGTCGCTCGCGTCGTGGGTGGATGGCCGAGCCGGTTTCAGACCGATCGTGCCCATGCGCTTGGCCTCTTGCCCGACGCCGATTTCGCGGCGATCGTCCGCGACTATATTGCCGAGAATCCCGGGGCGGTGTCCTCCACGGTGCACGGATGAGCCGCCCCCTCATTGGGTGTATTGCCGATGACTTTACCGGGGCGACCGACCTGGCAAACCAGTTTGTGCGTGC
>JBEDFV010000176.1:0-5315 GCA_041175005.1 Pseudomonadota bacterium | reverse complement strand
GATTTCCCTGGAGGCGGGCAGTTGATCTCGTCTGCAGAAGAAATTGCGGCCGCCTATTCTTCGGGCCGTGGTTCCCTGAAGATGCGGGCCCGCTGGGTCTTTGAGGAATTGGCGCGGGGCCAATGGCAGCTGGTGGTCACCGAACTGCCGCATGGGGTCTCATCGCAGAAGGTCTTAGAAGAGATCGAGGAGCTCACCAACCCGAAGGTGAAGGCCGGTAAAAAGTCGTTGAGTCCGGAGCAGCAGCAGACCAAACAACTCGTGCTTGGGCAGCTGGAGTCGGTACGTGATGAGTCCGGAAAAGATGCCGCGGTGCGCCTCGTCTTTGAGCCGCGCAGCGCTCGGCTCGATCGCGACGAATTCGCCACACTTTTGTTGGCCCACACCGCATTGCAGAGTTCGGTGCCCATGAATCTGGTTGCGGTCGACTTCGATGGCCGTCCTCGGGCGCTCTCCCTCATGGACATTCTGGCCCAGTGGGTGGAGTTTCGGCTGCAGACGGTGCGGCGGCGCTCGGCCTTCCGCCTGCAGCAGGCAGAAAAACGTATCCATATTCTCGAAGGCCGCACCATCGCGTTGGCCCAGATCGATGCCGTCATTCAGGTCATCCGAGAAAGCGACGAGCCCAAGCCCGCCTTGATGTCCCGATTTGGGCTCTCGGAGCTGCAGGCAGAAGATATTTTGGAGATTCGGCTGCGCCAGTTGGCCCGGCTGGAGGCCATAAAAATCGAGAAGGAGCTTGCCGACCTGCGGGATCAGGCCGAGCGGTTACGTCATCTTCTGGACAACGAAAAGGCGCTTAAAAAAGCGGTGGGCAAAGAGATTGCCGAAGACGCCAAGACCTATGGCGATCCGCGCCGCACACTGATCAAGGAAGAGGCCCGGGCGACGATGGAGGTTCCGGTGCTTGATGAGCCGGTCACCGTGGTGGTCTCTGTCAATGGCTGGGTTCGCACACGTCAGGGACATGGACACGATCCCGAGGGCTTTGGATTTAAAACGGGCGATGCGCTCTATGCCACATTTGAGTGCCGCACCGTCGATACCTTGGTGGCCCTGTCTAACACGGGGCGCAGCTACAGCGTCGGTGTCTCGGGCCTTCCCGGCGGACGTGGGGATGGCACCCCTATGACCTCTATGGTGGAACTCGAGCCAGGCGGTCGCCTGGTGGCCTTCTGTGCCGGCGGACCCAACACGCCTCTCGTACTGGGTACCGCACAGGGCCAGGGTTTTCTCACCCGGCTTGAAGGGCTGGTGGGCAGAAATCGCAGCGGTAAGCAGTTTATGACCCTCGACGCCGGCGATGAGCCCAGCGTATTGCGGGTTCTGGCTGCCGCAGAAGGGGCGCTTGCCGCGCTCACAGCCCAGGGCAGGCTTCTGATCTTCGGGCGCGATGAGGTCAAGGAACTGCCGGCCGGGGGGCGGGGCGTGAGCCTTATTGAGACAGAGGGCCCGTCGGATCGGCTCGTCGACCTTGTGGTGGTGCCGGATGCCGGACTGGTCGTACGCGGCGAGGGACGGGCGGGCAAGACCTCTGAGCAGCTGCTCTCGCGTGATGCGCTTCTGCCTTTTGTTGGCAAGCGCGCCCGAAAAGGCAAGCCTTTGGGCCTGAAATTTAAGCCGCGCTCTCTGCATCTGCCGCCGACCCCGGTGGCCTCTTGAAATCGCGGATTTCTCCCTCACATTTCTGTCACGCGTAGGGCACCGCCGAGACGGTGCTCGTCCTAGGCCCCACGTCTGGGCGGCCGTCTGCGGCCCCCCGCCACTATTGATTACGGAGTAGACCCATGTCCAAAGAAACCATGTCCTTTCAGACCGAGGTCAAGCAGTTGCTGCACCTCATGATCCATTCGCTCTACAGCAACCGCGATATCTTTCTGCGCGAACTCGTCTCGAATGCCTCGGATGCCTGTGACAAGCTTCGGCTTGAGGCCTTGTCAGACGACAGTCTCTTTGAGGGCGACCCAGAGTTAAGGATTCGCGTCTCCTTCGATGCTGCGCAGAAGACCATCACCATCGAAGACAACGGTATTGGCATGACTCGCGACGAGGTCATTGCCAATCTGGGCACCATCGCCCGTTCGGGGACCAAGGAGTTCTTCAGCAAGCTCTCGGGCGATGCTGCAAAAGACTCTGCCTTGATCGGCCAGTTTGGGGTGGGCTTCTATTCTTCCTTTATTGTGGCCGAGCAGGTCACCGTGATTACCCGCCGGGCGGGGCTTGCCGCCAAGGAGGCCGTGCGGTGGGAGTCAGATGGCACCGGTAGCTTTAGCCTCGAGTCTGCAGAGCGAACCAGTCGGGGCACCTCTGTCATTCTGAAGCTACGCCCGCCAGAAGGCGAGGGGGAAGATGCGAAGAGTCACGATGACCTGTTGTCGCACTGGAAACTCAAAGAGATTCTGAAGCGCTATTCCGACCACATCGGCCTTCCTATCGAGATGAAAAAACGCGACTGGAATGAGGAGAAGAAAGAGTACGAAGAAAAGGACGAGTGGGAGGTGGTAAATCAGGCCTCCGCCCTCTGGACGCGGCCGAAGTCTGAGATTACCGATGCCCAGTACCAGGAGTTTTACAAGAGCCTGTCCCATGGGTTTGATGCCCCACTGGCCTACACCCACAACCGCGTCGAGGGGCGCACGGAATACACCCAGCTGCTCTACATTCCGAGCAAGGCCCCGTTTGATCTCTACGACCGGCAGTCGCGCCATGGCCTGAAGCTCTACATCAAGCGCGTCTTTATCATGGACGACGCGGAGCAGCTGCTCCCCAACTATCTGCGTTTCGTGCGTGGCGTGGTCGATTCCTCCGATCTGCCGCTCAATGTCTCGCGGGAAATTCTCCAAGAGAGTCGCGACATCAAGGCGATTCGTGAGGGCTGTGCCAAGCGTATTCTTGGTCTGCTGGAAGACCTTGCGGAGAATAAGCCCGAAGATTACAAAGGGTTTTGGCAGGAGTTTGGCCAGTGCCTGAAGGAGGGCTTTGGAGAAGACTTCGCCAACAAAGATCGACTGGCTGCGCTGGCCCGGTTTGTGAGTACCCAGAGTACCGACGATGTGCCGACCGTCTCGCTAAAAGACTACCTGGCGCGCATGAAGGACGGGCAGGAGAAGATCTATGTGCTTACGGCAGACTCCCTGAATGCCGCCCGCTCGAGCCCCCACCTTGAGATTTTTAAGAAAAAGGGAATCGAGGTTCTGCTGCTGACCGACCGCATTGACGAATGGGTACTGAACTTTCTTACCGAATTTGAAGGCAAGAGCATTCAGTCCGTTGCCAAGGGTGCGCTAGACCTCAGTAAGGTGCAAGATGCCCAGACGCCGGAGGCCGTAAAGGCCGAAGAAAAGGCGATCGAGGACGCCCAGGCCGCTGCCAAGCCCGCAATCGAGAAGGCGGCAAAGATTCTGGGCGATAAGGTCAAGGAGGTGCGTCTTACCCAGCGGCTGACCGACTCGGCCTGCTGCCTGGTGTCGGATGAGCACGACATGAGTGGGCACCTGGAGCGCCTCTTAAAGGCCTCGGGGCAGAAGGCCCCAGAGCGCAAGGCCATTCTTGAACTCAACCCCCAGCATCCGCTGGTCAAGGCGCTCGTTGCCGAGAGCGACAGCGGCGGGGGCCAGATCCTAGGCACCGATGGCCAGTCGGTCTCCGATGGGATTTCCGACACGCTTCGGGATCTTGTCTGGCTGCTGCACGACCAGGCCTTGCTCGCAGAGGGCGGGCAACCCGAGGACCCTGCGAGCTTTGTGCGCCGGCTCAATGGGTTTCTGCTGCGGGGGCTGGGGGCCAAATCTTAGGAGATGCCGGCTGCCCCAGGCGCCTCTGGTAATATGCGCGAGTCTGAATATCAGGGGGACACTATGACAATAAAAAAATCTGCAGCCGCACTGGGCTGTGGCTTATTTTTGGTGGCTGCTGCTGCAGTGGCGCAGACACCTGTGAAGGGAAATCCGGCAGACGGGGCCAAGAAGAACTCTATGTGTATTGGCTGCCACGGAATTCCTGAATACAAGACCGCCTTTCCGCATCTCTACCGGGTACCCAAGATTGCTGGCCAGAATGAGGCGTATCTGGTCTCTGCCATGAATGCCTATCGGTCCGGCGAGCGCAGCCACCCCAGCATGCTTGCCATTGCCAAGACCCTGACCGATCAGGACATCGCCGATCTAGCGGCCTTCTACGCCCTTGGCGGCGCTAAGTAACCGGTACGGGAGACCCTCATGAAAAATTCTTTGCTGACTCCACGCTTCGCGCAAGCCGTTGCGCTCGGTGCCTCGCTGGTTGCGCTGTCCCTGCCTGTGCAGGCAGGCAATATTGCCCTGGGCAAGGAAAAAGCAGCCCAGGCCTGTGTGGCCTGCCACGGGGCAGACGGCATTAAGGTCGTTGATCCAAGCTATCCCGTGCTTGCGGGCCAGTACGAAGACTTTATCGTGCGCGCGCTCTCGGACTACAAGTCCGGCGCTCGCAAAAACGCCATTATGGCCGGCATGGCAGCGCCCCTGACCAAAGAAGAAATTGCCAACCTCGCGGCCTACTACGCCTCGTTGCCTGGCCCCTTAAAGATCATTAAGCGCTAGGCACGGCATCGTTATCCCCCGATATAGCTCATTTCAATCTTCGCCCGCGTCTGCGGGCGATTTTTTTTCTGCGCAATGAGGCTCTCGCGAAGTTCTGAGTAGCGGTCTTCGCGTTGTGTCCAGATGTTATGAATGATGCGGGTAAGCACCGCATCGTTGGACTCAGTGCGCACGGCCTCACGAAGATCAAAGCCGCTTGTGGCGAAGAGACAGGTATAGAGAAGGCCTTCGGAGGAAATCCGCGCCCGAGAGCAGTGCCCGCAGAAGGGTTTGCTAACCGAGGAGATCACGCCAATTTCAACGGGTCGGTCGTTGTACCGCCAACGCTCCGAGACCTCGTTGGGGGTGGCACGGCCAACCGGCGATAGTGGAAACTCTGCATGAATCTGGTCGATTACGGCACGCGAGGCAACAACCTGGTCTCGTGACCAGTCATTCGAGTTTCCGACATCCATAAATTCAATGAATCGAACCGTATGTCCAAGATCGCGAAAGAGGGTTGCCATGGGCAGAATTTCGCCCTCGTTGACACCCTTCTGGACAACCATGTTCACCTTGACCCTGAGCCCTGCGGCTGCCGCGGCGTCAATGCCCGCAAGCACGGCCTCTGGGTCGCTGGCTTCAATGCCAGACATCTGACGAAAGAGAGCGGGGTCTAAGGCATCAAGACTGACCGTCACCCGATCAAGCCCCGCATCGCGTAAGGCCTGGGCCTTCTGGGCCAGAAGCACACCGTTGGTG
>JBEDFV010000175.1:0-3938 GCA_041175005.1 Pseudomonadota bacterium | reverse complement strand
ATCCTGATTTACCCTAGGCGCCCTCGACGCCACATCGCACTATTCTTGGAGTTGTCGTAAAAACAAATCGCAGCCCACCCGCCGTCAGGCCGAAGGGGTCTGTCGCCCCATCTCTTTTTTTCTTTATCAGGACATCGAATCACCATGCGACTTGAATCGGCCTACAACAACCGCCTCGCAGTACCCAGTTATGTGGACTTTCTCGCCCGATGGCAGAAGGCGAGCCAGGCGGTTGCCAGAGAGCGGGCGCCGGAGATCGTGCCACGGCCGTATCTGTCTGCAGAGACCTTTGATCCCGACGAGGTGTCGACCCCTCTCGCCCCGGGGCAGTGGGGCTCTGAGCGATGCCATCTGGTACATCTGCCTGCCCCGGCAACCGGCGGTCCACGGCCCATGCTTGTCTACATTCATGGCGGATATTGGCGGGCCATGAGCCCTGATTACTTTTATTTTCTGGCCCCCGTCTGGAATGCGCAGGGGGTAGACGTGGCCGTGATTGGGTACGACATTGACGTCGGTGTGGGCGTTGACCAGATTGCTGCGCAGTGTCGGGCCGGACTGCGGTGGCTCTACCGACACGCTGCGGATCTGGGCGTCGACCCCGCACATATCGTGGTCTCTGGCCATTCCGCAGGCGGGCATCTGGCGGCCATGGCGGCCTCCGAAGATATTTCACAAGGGAGGGCCACCGGCGGCGCTAGCAACTCTGCAGGGTCCAAGCCTCTTGAGACGAGCGCATCGATAGGCATCAAAGCGCCATTAACACCGCTCTCGTGGCTCGCGGGCTGTGTATGCCTCTCGGGCGTCTTTAACCTCGCCCCCCTCGTAGAGACCTCGATGCAGGAAGGTCTAAAGCTCACCGACGCGGTCATTGCCCGGGCATCACCCATCTACCGCAAGCCCTATCCCAGAATGCTTGAAGACCACAGGCTCGCCCTGTTTTTTGGCCAAGAGGAAATCGCGGGCTTTCACGAACAACATGCCGCATTGATTAAGGCCTGGAACTTAGAGGGGCGGGCTGTGACCCAAGCCCTTGCAGGCATACACCACTTTAGTATTGTCGATACCCTGGTCGAGCCCGAGTCGCAGGTATTTCAGACGATCAAACGGTTACTCGCCGTAGATGGCTAGACAGCGCACATGGGCGAACACGCGTAGAACCGAAAGCGCGTTCGGCTTTGTGCACGAAGCCATGGGGGCGCCAGCCGCTAAAAGAAGAGCGCGGATAAGGCTACGCCTGGGGAGTCTGCCCGCATAAACGCCTCGCCCACTAGAAACGCGTCTACCCCCGCCTCGCGCATACGCATGACATCGGCCCGCGACAAGATGCCGCTTTCGGTTACCAGAATACGGTCGGAGGGCAGCCGTGGCAGGAGATCAAGTGTGGTCTCCAGTCGCGTTTCAAAAGTGCGCAGATTGCGATTATTGATGCCCAGCAATGGTGAGCGGCAATAGGCCAAGGCACGGTCAAACTCTTCTGCATCATGGACCTCCACAAGAACGTCCATACCCGCCTCTACCGCCGCTGACTCCAGCGTACGAAGTTGATCATTAGTGAGCGCTGCGACGATGAGCAGAATGCAGTCGGCGCCCCAGGCACGGGCCTCTAAGACCTGATAGGGGTCGATCATGAAGTCTTTGCGCAGCACCGGCAGGCTGCAGGCGGCGCGGGCCTGAACCAGATGCTGCGGGTCGCCCTGGAAGAACTCGACATCAGTAAGTACCGAGAGGCAGGCGGCGCCATGGGCCGCATAGTCTTTGGCGATGTCGGCCGGCACAAACGGATCGCGCAACAATCCCTTGCTCGGGCTGGCGCGCTTCACCTCCGAAATTACCGCGGGCTTCTGGGCGGCACGCTTACTGCGAATAGCCTCTACAAAGCCTCGCGGGGCCTGGTCGACAGCCTGCGCCTTAATCTGCCCAAGCAGCGCGGCCTCCGATACCGTGGCCCGGGCGGCGGCCACCTCTTGGGCCTTCACCTTCAGGATACGTTGGAGAATGTCAGACATGTCTACGAGGGCTCTCTTTTATGCGGCGACGTAAAGGTCACGAAAAACCAAGGCGCTTGAGAAAGTCGCTATGCGGCCTCTAACGCACGGGTTGTCTGTACAAACGCGTCGAACTTGGCCTGCGCCGCGCCGCTGGCAATGGTGGCCATGGCCTTATCGACCGCCTCCTGCCAGGTCTTCACCACATTTGAAGCCAGTAAGGCCCCAGCCGCATTAAAGGCCACGATATCGCGAATTGGGCCCATTTCGTTTGACAAGGCGATCTTCATTTTTTCAGCGGACTGCTGCAGGCCATCAGAATGCAAGGCGTCGCGTACCTCATGCAGGGTATAGCTGGGAAAGCCAAACTGCTGGGCGGTGACCGAGTACTGCTGGATGTGGGCGAACTGCAGTTCT
Source organism: Pseudomonadota bacterium (assembly GCA_041175005.1). Lineage (GTDB taxonomy): Bacteria > Pseudomonadota > Gammaproteobacteria > Burkholderiales > Burkholderiaceae_A > Hahnella. Next base: position 1,533 of record JBEDFV010000175.1, on the reverse strand, counting down.
GCCACACGGGTATCGCCCACGATGCTCAGTTCGTCTAAGCCCATATCAGCATGCACGATGAGCACATGGTCGGAGCCCAGCTTGCGCAAGACCTCGGCCTGAATCGCCACAAGGTCGGGGTGAAAGACGCCCATGAGCTGGCAGGGTGCATTAGCAGGGTTGGTGAGTGGCCCCAGAATATTGAACATAGTGCGCACACCCAACTCTTTACGCACCGGCGCAATATGCTTCATGGCTGTGTGGTGGTCGGGGGCGAACATGAATCCGATACCACAGCGACGAATTGATTCGGCCACCTTCTCAGGCGGCAGATGAATGTTGACGCCGAGATGCTCCAGAAGATCTGCACTGCCCGACTTCGACGATACCGAACGTCCCCCATGCTTGGCCACCGGCGCACCCGCGGCGGCGGCCACAAACATGGCTGTGGTGGAGATGTTAAAGCTGTGGGCGTTGTCTCCCCCCGTGCCACACATATCCACCAGGTTGGGAATATTGGTCTTCACCTGGGTAGCGAATTCGCGCATCACCTGGGCGGCAGCCGCAAGCTCGGTGGTGGTCTCGACTTTTACCCGCAGCGCGGCCAAGAGGGCGGCCATCTGCACCGTAGACACCGATCCCGACATCATCTGCCGCATGATGTCGAGCATCTCTTCGTGGGTGAGGTCTTGCCGGTCGATGCACCGGTTTAAGGCCTGCGGAATAGAAAACCCCATAACTCCTCCAAACTCTTCTAAAACGCGCTCGAGCCACACTAGGCCTGTGCTCGACGCTTAATTCGCTACGGGGCCTCTGCAGACACCGTCGCCGTTACCTGATCCAAAAAGTTCTGCAATAAGGCATGGCCCTGCTCTGACAACACCGACTCCGGATGAAACTGCACCCCGTGCACCGGCAGATACTTATGGGCCAGACCCATAATCTCGCCGTCGTCGGTCCAGGCCGTTACCAAAAGGTCTTCGGGCAGCCCCTCGCGAGATACCGCAAGCGAATGGTACCGCGTGACCGTCAGCGGATTATTCAGCCCTGCAAAGACGCTTGTGCCCTGGTGCGTGACCCTCGATGTCTTGCCATGCATCAGCGTCTTGGCTCGCACCACCTGCCCACCGAAGGCGGCGCCTATCGACTGATGGCCCAGACAGACCCCTAAGAGCGGTACCGGCTGGGCCATGGCGGCAACCGCCTGAATCAGCGGCACGGATATTCCTGCCTCTGCGGGGCTGCACGGCCCTGGGGAAATGACAATGGCCTGCGGTTGAAGCCCCAACGCCTCTTCTACAGAGATCTCGTCATTACGCAGTGTGACAACGTCTGCGCCGAGCTCTCCAAAGTACTGCACCAGGTTGTAGGTGAAGGAGTCGTAGTTGTCGATCATGAGCAAGCGCATGGTCATGGCTCCAGCCCCCGCTCGGCAATCTCGGCGGCCCGAATCACCGCACGGGCCTTGTTCTCAGTCTCTTGCCACTCACTCTCGGGTACCGAGTCGGCCACCACGCCCGCCCCTGCTGCCACATAGAGGGTCTGGTCTTTAAG
>JBEDFV010000174.1:0-9733 GCA_041175005.1 Pseudomonadota bacterium | reverse complement strand
GGAACTGCTGCTCAAAGGCCGGCATCTGGACATCCCAGAGTCGATGGGTTGCGCCGAGCGAGTGCATGAGGACGAGCCATGGCGCGTCTTCGCGGCCGGAGATCTGTGTGTACAGGAGTTGTGACATAAAGAGATTACTTTTTAGTCAAGTGATTGAGAGTGTGTAACAGAGAGCATAAAGGGTGCCGCTCGATCGGCGAGTCTATACGGGCATCTCCACAACGACCGGCTAGAGATCAAAGAAGACAGTCTCCTGGGGCCCCTGCATGTGAATGTCAAACCGCCAGGCATGGGCCCCCATTGCAGGTGCTGGCTGCGCAACGAGGGTCGACCGCCGATGCTCTGGCACCGCGCTCAACACGGGATCGTCCTCCAAGGCAGCTTTTTCATCTGCAAAATAGACTCGGGTAAAGCAGTGCGTGAGGAGCCCGCGCATAAACACCGTGAGATGCAGACAGCTTGCCAGCTGGCCCGGCGCCTTTCCCGGGCGAATGGTGTGAAAGGCATAGAGCCCATCGGCCAGGGTTCCCGTGCCGCATCGGCCAAAGCCACGGAACACCGGATCCAACGCACGACCAGAGTCTCTACCCTGGGCATCCAGCTGACTCAGTTCTACCAACGCATCGGTAATCGGCTGCCCCTTCCCATCAAAGACCTGGCCTAACAACAACAAAGGCTCACCGGGACAATGCGGGCCCGCCAGTGTGGGGCCAAAGAGTTCTGGCAGGTCAAACCCATACTGGGCGGGCGAAAGCCCATAGGCAAAATAGGGCCCAACGGTCTGTGAGGGCGTCTGAATCAAGGGCAGCTTCTCGGTCTTGTCTTGTTTCACGTCGACGCCCCCCGCAGAACGATATCGAAGACGTATCCGAGCGCGAATCCCTCACGCGTCTCCTCGAGCGCAAACTCTGCAATCAGACTTCTACGCGCCTTTTCCGGCACCTCTAAGTAGATGGGGTCATAGGCCAAGAGGGGATCACCCGGGAAATACATCTGGGTCACCAGACGACAAGGCATGGCCTGACCAAAGAGCGAAAAATGCAGATGCTGGGGTCGCCAGGCATTGGGGTGGTTACCCCAAGGATAGGCGCCGGGCTTAATCGTGAAAAACTCATAGCGGCCATGCGCATCAGTCAGACAGCGGCCCGCCCCCAGAAAATTGGGGTCGAGCGGTGCATCGTGCTGGTCTACTTTGTGCACATAGCGCCCCGCGGCATTGGCCTGCCAGAGTTCGACCAGGGTATGGGGCAGCGGCCGACCCCGCGTGTCGAGTACCCGGCCCACGACCCGAATCCGCTCGCCAAGGGGCTCCCCGTTGCGCCGCGCGTTGCGCGTGAGATCGCGATCAATCTCGCGCAGTCCGTCTAGGCCAAAAACGGGTACGGAGGGTTCGCCAAGGCGGCTCGGCACCACCACCAGAGGCTGCTGTGGGCCGCGCGTCAGGGTGGATTTGTAGCCAGGGGCCTGATACGGAGGCTGGGATTGCCAGTCACGGGCGACCAGCGGGGGCGAAGGTAAGGGAGTCATGGCGTCGTTGCAAAAAAGAGTCGTCTAGAAATGATGATCTGCCGTATCGTCTCGATGCGTCTTCTTGTGATGGCTGTCGGTGCCTGCAGTTTGTAGAATGAAAACCATACGCCCAAAACCGCCAGGATGAAAAGTGACGAAGAAAATTTTGGTGCTGCACGGCATCAACCTCAACATGTTTGGCAGACGCGACCCCGCGGTCTACGGCACTGCCACGCTCGATGACATCAACCGAGCCCTCACCCAGCTAGGGATAGAACTCGGCGTCACGGTGGAGGCCTTTCAGACCAACCATGAGGGCGCCATGGTGGAGCGCATTCATAAGGCGATGGACGACCAGACGGATGCCGTCGTCATCAATGCCGGGGCCTGGACCCACTACAGCTACGGAATCCGAGATGCCTTGGCGATTCTCTCCTGCCCCATTGTGGAAGTGCACATGTCCAACATCCATGCGCGTGAGTCCTTTCGGCATACATCGGTCTTTGCCGACCTTGTCGCCGGGCAGATCAGCGGCATGGGCGTGGACAGCTATCTGAGTGGAATGCGGGCCGCTGCACGACTGCTCTCGGCCAAGTAGCGCGCTAGCCGGTATACCCCTCTACCAATACGAGGTAGCCCGTCGCGTTATTCAAGCGCCCCGGAACAATGGCCTGGTAGGCTGCTGACTGATACCAGGCCTTGGCCGATGCAAGGTCGGGAAATTCGAGGACCACATTGCGCGAGCCAGTGGGATGGCCATCTAGCACCTGGGGCTCTCCCCCGCGAACCAGAAACCTGCCCCCATAGGGCACGAGGGTGGCCGCTACCTCCCGGCTATAGGCCAGATACCCCTCCGGATTGTTTACCGTCATCTGTGCAATTGCATAGGCCTTTGTCATGGGACGTTCCTTTCTGTGTCACGGGTTGTCGGTCTTAGACGCGCTGTCCAGCGTACGAACCTCGTATCGTCATGTTGGCACTGTAAAGGGATTTGCCTCCTCCAGCATCTGGCCAATGGTGGCGCAGCCGCGGGCCGTGCAGTCTTGCAGGCACCGTTCTCACCACAGAAAGGCTGACCGCATGACCCACATTCCACCGGTTCGATCCAGATTCTTCGCCACGGACGCCAACGCGCCCGGCCATGTCGACGGGCGCTCCTCCACGATAACCTTCAGTACCGCGGGGCTCGCAGGATTCGGGGACGAACGACCGCGAGAGAAACTTCTGGCCAGAGGGGTCAATAGCCTCTCGGACGCCGAACTCTTGGCCGTCTTGCTCCAGACGGGTACCCGAGATCTGCATTGCATGGCACTTGCCAGACTTCTTATAAACGAACTAGGCAGCCTCTCGGCCGTCTTGACCGCCCCGCTCACCCAGATCGCGCAGCATCCCGGTATGGGGACAGCGAAGTTTTCTCTACTCCAGGCGGCCGGAGAGGTCAGTCGACGGGCTGCCAGCGCACAACTGCCCACAGGGCAACCCCTTCCCAGTCCGTTAGCGCTTGCTCCTTGGCTACGCGCACACCTCTCGGGCCGCCCCTATGAGGTCTTCGGCGCGGCCTTTCTCGACCGCAGGCTCCGCCTCATACGCATCGAGGAACTCTTTCGCGGAAGCCTCTCAGAAACCAGCGTCTATCCGCGCGAGATTGTGTCCCGCGCCCTACAGCTCAATGCAAGCCGCCTGGTGGTCTTTCACAATCATCCGTCCGGCATGGCAGAGCCGAGCCAGGCCGACCGCCAGCTCACTATTCGGCTCAGGCAGCTGCTTCAACAGCTCGAAATCGATCTCTGGGCCCATCTCTTGGTCGCGGGCGACTCCGTAACAGAGTTTGAGTGTGGGTACTAACTATTTATTTGTAGCAGCCAGAGGCTGCGCGCTCAGGCGTCGCACCACACCGGCCACCCCTAGTCTCTTCTCCAGGGCCCCCGCGATTGACCTCATCCGCCTGGCTGACTACAATTGACAGTCTTTGCCTAGCCCTCTAGGCGCTAGGAAGGCAGTTTCTTTGTAGTCATCAAGTCCCCGAAGCGAAATTTTTAAGGAATCATCATGGCCCGTGTTTGCCAAGTAACCGGCAAAAAACCGATGGTGGGAAACAATGTTTCTCACGCAAACAACAAGACCAAGCGTCGGTTTCTACCCAATCTGCAGTACCGTAAGTTCTGGGTCGAGAGCGAGCGCCGTTGGGTACGTCTGCGCGTATCCACCGCAGCCGTGCGCACCATTACGAAAAACGGCATCGAGGCCGTGCTCGCCGATCTGCGCGCACGCGGCGAGGCCTAGTCTCCATTACTAATACCAAGAGCGGGTAAAAAGCATGGCAAAGTCAGGTCGCGAAAAAATCAAGTTAGAGTCTTCTGCGGGTACTGGGCACTTCTACACCACCACGAAGAACAAGAAAACCACCCCCGAGAAAATTGAAATTAAGAAATTCGACCCTCGGGCGCGCAAGCATGTAATGTACAAAGAGGCCAAGATTAAGTAAGCAGAAAAGGTTCTTCGCTTCGGCTTTACCCCTAAGAAGCAAGAGAAACCCCCGGCCACAAGCTGGGGGTTTTGTTTTTGGAGCAACGGATTTGGCTCTTACTTTCCCTCTTACTTTCCAGCCATTCGAATCGCGCCATCGATTCGGATCACTTCTCCGTTGAGGTAGTCGTTTTCAATCACATCGGCCACCAGCCGAGAAAACTCCTCTGGCCTTCCCATACGGGAGGGGAAAGGCACCGACTTGTTTAGGCTGTCTTGCACCTCCTGCGGCATTGCCAGGAGCATGGGCGTTGCCATGATGCCCGGTGCAATCGTCATGACCCGAATGCGGCTGCGCGAGAGTTCCCGGGCAATTGGGAGTGTCATGGCCACTACACCCCCTTTAGAGGCAGCATAGGCCGCCTGCCCCACCTGGCCCTCGTACGCGGCGACAGAAGCCGTATTCAGAATGACGCCAGCGACAGGCGCGACCCCACCGGCCTTCTGGTCGGTCTGGACCATGGCCTGGGCCGCAAGCCGAATCATGTTGAAGCTGCCGATGAGATTGATAGACACCACCTTCTGAAAAGACGCGAGTCTGTGGGGTCCATCTTTACCGAGCACCTTTTCGGCGGGCGCAACACCCGCGCAATTCACCAAGCCATGTAGGCCGCCAAAGGCAGCAATGGCAGCATCAACGGCCGCCTGCGCACTCTCCTCGTGACAGACATCGGTTGGCACAAACCGGGCAGCCTTTCCAAGCTGCGCTGCGAGCTGGGCGCCCTGCTCAGCGGCAAGATCTGCAATAACAACATGCGCTCCACGCTGCACCAAGTCTTTGGCGACCGCCGCGCCAAGGCCCGAGGCAGCGCCCGTGACTAAAAAGGTGTGGTCTTGAATCTGCATAACCTTGACTTTAGGTGACGCTAACGTTAACGTCAATCGACATGGCACGTGCGTCCTCTCCCGTTTCGGCCCAGTTCACGATTCGCGACCTTGCCGAAGAGTTTTCCGTCTCCACACGCACCATACGGCTCTATGAAGATAAGGGCTTACTGCATCCGGTGCGACGTGGCAATGGCCGGGTGCGCGTCTTTGGCAGCGCTGATAAGACACGACTGAGACTGACCCTCAGAGGGAAGCGGCTTGGCTTTTCGCTGGCTGAAATTAAAACGATCTTGGATCTCTACGACCGACCCGGTGGTACCAAGGCCCAGCTCGAGAAATTCCTCAGCACCCTTGCTGCCCACCGAAGAGAACTGCAAACTAAGCTCCACGATATTGAGCTACAACTCCAAGAAATTACCGCCCACGAAAGGCAGTGCCAAAAACTTCTCAGGACCCTATGAAGCCCATTACCGATAACCCCATTGTCTTTGTCTCTGCCGCCCGCACCCCGATGGGCAATCTTCAGGGAGAACTCTCGTCGCTCAGCGCGCCAGAACTCGGTGCGGCAGCCATTCGCGCCGCCCTGACCCGATCCGGCATAAAGCCAGAACTGGTCGATGAGGTGGTCTTTGGCTGTGTACTTCCCGCCGGTCAGGGACAGGCACCCGCCCGTCAGGCGGCACTTGGTGCGGGGCTGTCACTATCGGCCGGCTGCACAACGATCAACAAAATGTGCGGATCAGGCATGCGCGCCGTCATGACCGCCCATGACAGTCTCGCCGTCGGGGCCGCTGAGGTTATGGTGGCCGGCGGCATGGAGAGCATGAGCCAGGCGCCCTACCTCGTCATGAAGGGGCGGGGAGGATATCGGCTCGGCCACAGCACCTTATACGACCATATGATGCTCGATGGCCTCGAGGATGCCTACGAGAAGGGCCGCTCTATGGGTACCTTTGGAGAAGACTGTGCGCGTGACTATGGCTTTACCCGCGCCATGCAAGACGAGTTTGCAATAGCCTCCGTACGCAGGGCCCAGGACGCGACCCAGTCCGGACATTTTGCCCATGAGATCACCCCCGTCGACATCCCGGGGCGCAAAGGGACAACGACCGTCTCCACCGACGAGGGGCCCAGGGCAATCCGGCTAGAAAAGATCCCCGAACTCAAGCCCGCCTTTGCCAAAGACGGCACCGTCACGGCGGCCTCCTCTTCCTCAATTAGCGACGGTGCAGCAGCACTCCTCATGACGCGGCTGTCTACTGCCGAGAAGCTCGGCCTCACACCCATGGCCAGAATGGTCGGGCACAGTACTTATGCGGCGGCGCCTGCGAAATTTCCAACAGCCCCCATCGGGGCAATCCGTCGACTACTTGAGGCCAATGCCTGGTCGGTCTCTGATGTTGACTTATGGGAAGTCAATGAGGCCTTTGCGGTGGTCGCCATGTCTGCCATGAAGGACCTGGCTATCGGCCATGACCGCATGAATATTCATGGTGGCGCCTGCGCGCTCGGACATCCCATCGGTGCTTCGGGCGCACGAATTCTGGTAACGCTGCTACACGCCTTACAGCAGAGTGGTGCGCGTCGGGGACTTGCAAGCCTCTGTATTGGTGGGGGCGAGGCCACCGCAGTCGGCATTGAGATGATTTAGATTATGGTACTCACAGACGAGCAGCGGATGATCCGCGATGCCGTGCGCGACTTCTGCACGGCAGAGATTGCGCCCAGGGCTGCAGACTGGGATACCCACCAGATCTTTCCTAAAGACATCCACAGGCAACTCGGGGCCCTTGGCTGCTATGGCGTCATGGTGCCTGAGGCCTATGGCGGCGCAGGACTTGATGCGGTCAGCCTCTCACTGATCATTGAGGAGATTGCCGCCGCCGATGGAGGTACCAGTACCGCCATCTCGGTAAACAACTGCCCGGTCTGCAGCATCCTGCAGGCATTTGGCAGTGAGGCGCAGAAAAAAGAGTTTCTGGTTCCCTTGGCCCAGGGGGAGTGGCTTGGTGCCTTCTGTCTTACCGAACCGCAGGCAGGATCGAACGCCGCTGAGATTCGTTGCTCTGCCCGCCGCGAGGGCGATGACTACGTGCTCAACGGCGTAAAGCAGTTTATTACCAGCGGCAAGAATGGGCAGCTGGCCATCGTGATTGCTGTGACCAGCGATGGGCCGCCGAATCGACGCATGTCCGCCTTTGCGGTTCCGACCGACACCCCAGGCTATATCGTGGCCCGGCTCGAAGAGAAAATCGGCCAGCATTCGAGCGATACCGCCCAGATTATTTTCGAGAACTGCCGGATTCCGGCCCGCTATCTTATTGGCGAAGAGGGACAGGGCTACAAGATCGCGCTCTCAGGACTTGAAGGGGGGCGTATTGGCATCGCCTCCCAGTCGGTGGGTATGGCCCGTGGGGCCTATGCCGCGGCACTGGCCTATGCCCAAGAACGTCGGGCATTCGATAAGCCCATCTTTGAACACCAGGCCGTGCAGTTTCGGCTTGCGGAGATGGCGACGCAGCTAGAGGCCGCCCGGCAGCTCATATGGCATGCGGCGAGCCTCAAGGATGCCGGACAGCCCTGCATGAAAGAGGCGGCCATGGCCAAACTCTTTGCCAGCGAGATTTCTGAGAGGGTCTGCTCCGACGCCATTCAAGTACTCGGCGGCTACGGGGTGGTGCGCGATTTCCCCGTGGAACGGTTTTATCGTGATGTGCGCGTCTGTCAGATTTATGAAGGCACGAGCGATATCCAGAAGATCATTATTGCCCGTGCCCTACGCAACGGGCCTGGTATGCATTAGCGAGGCGGCCATGAAGAAAAAGGTCAAGGTGGTCGAGGTCAGTCCGCGCGACGGCCTGCAGAATGAAAAGGCCGAAGTCTCCACGGAGACCAAAATTGCCTTAATCGAGAAGCTCGCGCAGGCGGGCATCACGAATATTGAGTCGGCCTCGTTTGTTTCCCCAAAGTGGGTACCGCAGATGGCCGACGGGGCTGCCGTCATGGCGGGTATTGCCCGCCGTCCTGGCACGTGGTACTCCGTACTCACCCCCAACCTAAAAGGCTATGAGGGGGCTGCCGCCGCACAGGCTGATGAAGTGGTGATCTTCGGGGCGGCCTCAGAGACCTTCTCTCAGCGAAATATCAACTGTACGGTGGCCGAATCGATAGAACGATTTCGTCCGGTCGCGCAGGCAGCACACCGAGATGGCATCGCGCTACGCGGGAGTATTTCCTGTTGCCTCGGCTGTCCTTACGAGGGGGAAATTTCGCCAGCGCAGGTGATGGCTGTCGTAGACCGCCTGATCGATCTGGGGTGTCACGAAATCGATGTTGCCGATACGATTGGGGTGGGAACGCCAGAGAAGACCAAGCGTGTCTTTGAGGCCGTGGCCACAAAATATGCACTCGAGCGATTTAGCGGCCATTTCCACGACACCTATGGCCAGGCGATCGCCAATGTCTACGCGGCCTTAGAGGTCGGGGTTTCTATCTTTCATGGGTCCGTGGCAGGCCTCGGGGGCTGCCCTTATGCCAAGGGGGCCACCGGTAATGTGGCCACTGAGGACCTCGTCTACCTGCTCCATGGGCTAGGCATAGAGACCGGTATCGACTTTGATGCCCTCTGCGAGGCAGGCGCCTTCATCTCTGGCGCCCTCGCCCGTAAAAGCAACGCCAAGGCCGGGCCCGCCTGGTTAAGTAAGAAGACGCTTTCTGCCTGCTAGGACACAGGTAAAGGCCACAACGCGCCCAAGTGGTTTAAGGCAGCCGATCGAAGACCTCTCGCCAGACCAGATTGGTCGCGTTACTGGTGGCATGCACATAGAGTACTGACTGGGTAGCTGGATCGAAAATCAGTTGTTGCCCATGGTTACCGAGAAAGCAGAATGTTCCGGGCTTCTTGGTGCAGTTTGTCCAGATCTGATACCCATAAGACTTGTTTAGCGGCCAATTCGCATCGATCTGATGCTCCGTTGCCTGGCGCAGGTACTGACCAAAGCAGTTGTCTTTTGTTCGCTGCTCAAGAACCCAGATGCCAAGCCTTAACCAGTCTGCAGGGCGGGCGCTGAATCCAAAATAACCAGCCACCTCTCCCTTCTCGTTGGTGACCCAGGCGCCCTCACTCTCTGCGCCAATCTGCGTCCAGATCCGATCGGCGAAATACCGTGCGAAGGGCTGCTGCGTCGCCGCCTCTACCGCAAGGGCGAGAGCCACCGTATCGTAGTTGTTGTAATGAAATTGGCTTCCGGCAGGCAGCGCCTTCTGGTCAAATCGCTGCATTAAGTCGGTGTAGGAACGCGTTAATTGCCGCGAATAGACCGCCCGGTTGACCTTGATGTCTTCTTCGTCTCGCCATCCTGTGGGACGAATGGTATCGGTCACAAAGGCGCCCGTTGCCATCCGCAAGGTATCCCGCAGAGAGGCTGCGCCCCAAGAGGTGCCGCGCAGAGCGCCTACCAGACTGCCCACCGACTGATCAAGACTGGTGAGAGCGCCAGAGCAGAGCGCCTGACCGACCGCGAGAGACACCAGACTCTTTGACATTGAGTTGCCAATCGGTGTGGCCAAGGGGCTCGCCTTACCCTGCAGATAACGCTCGTACTCCAGTCGCCCCTCACGCGCAACCACCACGACACGGGTCGCAGACAAATCAAAACGAAGATCGGCGTACTTGCGAAATTCCTGCCAGGCGCCTGTCGAAGACGGCGGGGCCGAGGTGAGACCCCGTACTGGAGAAGAGGACGTCTCGCCGCGAGACACCAGTTGGTGGGTGGTCTGAGCGCGCCATCCTGCCGTCATCATGTCGGCAATACGGTCTTCCACCTGTTGGGGAAATGCAGTCCTAGGCATACAGAGGAGAAGGCTACAG
>JBEDFV010000173.1:0-3699 GCA_041175005.1 Pseudomonadota bacterium | reverse complement strand
TTCTGACCATGATTACCTGCCTGGTGCTGGGCATGGGCATCCCCACTATTCCCAACTACATCATCACGAGTTCGCTGGCGGCGCCAATTCTGCTTGAGCTTGGCGTACCGCTCATCGTCTCGCATATGTTTGTGTTTTATTTCGGCATCATGGCAGACCTCACCCCGCCGGTGGCGCTTGCCGCCTTCGCGGCGGCGCCCATCGCAAAAGAACGCGGATTAAAAATCAGTCTTCAGGCCGTACGCATCGCCATTGCAGGCTTCGTCGTGCCCTACATGGCTGTCTATAGCCCCGCCCTCATGCTGCAAGCAGGCACCTGGTTGGATACCACCTGGGTGGTGTTTAAGGCCCTGGTCGCTATTGGCATGTGGGGGACAGGCACGATTGGGTTTCTCTTTGGCCCTCTGGCCTGGTGGGAACGGCTCTGGGCGATTGTGGCGGCGAGCCTATTGGTGGTCGCACTCCCGATTACCGATGAACTGGGGATCTTCCTCGTCGCGGCATTCCTCGGCTGGCATCTCTGGCAGCGCCGTCGTGCGCCTTGATGGCCTCTTCCGCCTCCATGATCGGGCTCTGTCTCGCGCTGGCCTCTGCCCTGCCAGACGCGAGCCCCGACAGCCCCCCTCGGTACGCCGACGAGACGGCCGCGGCTGTTTTTCTGAAGGCCACCCGATTCACCCTTGCCTGGACGCACTCGATCGAAAAACAACGCTGGGAAGAAGACTACGACCTGGTAGCGGCAGACCCCAGGAGCGGAGCTGACCGTTTCTGGCTTCGCCCTCTAGAGGCCCGCATCAAAGGCTCTGGCGCAGGTATGGAACCGCCCGAGGGTAGCCGTCTGCGCGATGGATGGTTTGTCTATCGGCCGGCGACGGCCCCACTGCCGCTACTGCGGCTGAGCCGGTCATTTTTCACCGATGACTATAGCCTCTGTATCGATAGCCACTGCACATCCATGGCCCGTGTGCTGCCGTCTGACGGCCAGACCACACTGCTCTGGGGCTGCAAAAAAAACTCACCGGTCGGGCCCCCATGACCGAAAATTTCCTGCCAAAATCCGCGCCATCATGAAAAAGTATTTCAGCCGATGGCTGCCCGCCCCCGAGTCGATTCATTCGAGTCGACTGCTGCGGTGGATGGGGCCCATACTCCATCAGCCTTGGCTCTGGCAGTTCAATCGCAAGACGGTGCCCAAGAGTGTTGCGATTGGCGTCTTCTGGGGCTTCATTATTCCTGTGTTCCAGAGCGTTGGGGCGGTGTTTACCGCAATTTATTTCCGCGGAAATATTGCCGTGGCGGTGCTCAGTACGCTGGTTACCAATCCTTTTACCTACGCGCCCGTCTACATTCTGGCCTATCAAGTCGGCACGCTGGTTCTGGGACAGTCGGCTGACCCAGCCTCTATGGCTGCCCTTGAGGGCGGCATGCTTCCCATTGAGCCCGAGAGCATTTCTCAATGGCACAAGGTGGGCGATATCGTAAAGCCCTGGTTGCTTGGATTGGGGATCTTTGCTGTGGTCGGTTCGATTGGCTCTTATCTGGTCACCATCGGACTCTGGCGTATCGCCGTGATTCTGCGGCTTCGGCGTAAGAGACAACGGCCCCCGGCAAAACCCTTGGGTATCGCAGCCGCCCCCACAGCCCGCAGCAGTCCGCCCGATTCAGATAATCTTTGAGAACCGCGCGCGGTCGAGGTCGCCCTGTAGGTAGCGATCAAAGACCATACCGATTGCACGCACCAGGAACCAGCCCGCCTCGGTCACCCGAATTCCTGTAAGGTCGCGCTCCACCAGGCCCTGGGCCGCGAGATCATCTAGCGCCTCAAGTTCGCGAGAAAAATAGCTGGCAAAGTCGATCAGATAAGTGGTCTCAAAGGTCTGAAAGTCGAGTTGCCCCTGGCACATCAGCGACATAATGACGGCCTTGCGCATGAGGTCATCGCGCGACATGGCGAGCCCGCGCACAATGGGCAGGCGGCCCTGGTCCAGCGCATCTTTGTATTCTTCAATGGTCTTCGCATTCTGACTATAGCTGCCGCCCATGCGGCCAATGGCAGACACCCCCAGGGCAATCAGGTCGCAGTCCGGCTGGGTGCTGTAGCCCTGAAAATTTCGATGCAGACGTCCCTGGCGCTTGGCCACTGCCAACGCATCGTCGGGAAGCGCGAAATGGTCCATACCCACATAGACATAGCCCGCATCGATAAAGGCCGCCAGCGATGCCGAGAGCATATGGAGCTTGTCGGCCGCTGTCGGAAGCTCGGCTGCGATGATGCGACGCTGCGGCTTAAAACGGGCCGGCAGATGGGCGTAGGCATAGAGCGCTATACGATCGGGCCGCAGGTCATTCACCTGCGCCAGAGTGCGCGCAAATGACTCCGGGGTCTGCATGGGCAGCCCATAAATCAAGTCGAGGTTCACCGACTCAAATCCAATGTCACGCGCGTCTTGCACCAGGGCCACCACCTGTGCGGCTGGCTGTATGCGATGCACCGCCTTCTGCACCGTCGGATCGAAGTCTTGGACCCCAAAACTCAGGCGGTTAAAGCCAAGCCCAAAGAGATGCGCGAGGCGGTCTCGCGATACGGTGCGAGGGTCTATCTCGATTGAATACTCCCCCCCGGGCACGAGCGCAAAGTGACGCCGGATCATCGCCATCAGATCGGTAAGCTCGGCATCAGACAGAAAAGTAGGGCTGCCTCCCCCCAGATGCAGCTGGCTCACGGTCTGGCCCTGCCCGAAATGACGCACCTGCAGATCAATCTCCCGGGCGAGGTAATGCAGATACTCTGCCGCCCGTCCGTGTTGCCGCGTTACCACCTTGTTGCAGGCACAGTAGTAACAGACCGACTCACAAAAGGGAATGTGCACATAGAGCGACAGCGGGAAAGATTGGCCCGCGCCCCGCCGCTGGCGCAGCGCCTGAATATAATCTTCCTGTGTGAAGGCCTCGACGAACCGGTCCGCGGTGGGATACGAGGTATAGCGTGGGCCAGAAACGTCATACTGGCGCAACAGGTCGTTGGAGATGAATTGATGCACAGGGCTTCCTATTCCAAGAAATCGGGTTATCGTTGGACCTCAGTCTGACGAAACTGCCCAGTGCTTCCTTTGATGAAGATCAAACCATGAATGCTACGAGCCTTAAAGTGGCCTGCTCGAGCTGCAATCTCCGAGAACTCTGCCTGCCGGTCGGCCTCTCGCAGGAAGAACTTGGCAAGCTCGACCATCTCATTTCCGCCCGCAAAAAGGTAAAACGAGGCAGTGCGCTCTACAGCGCAGGCGACGTCTTCTCCTCGCTCTATGCGGTGCGATCGGGGTTCTTCAAGACCCGCATCACCACGCCCGATGGCCGTGACCAGGTCACAGGTTTTCAGATGATGGGGGAGATCATGGGGCTTGACGGCATCGTGAACGACCGCCATTCCTGTGATGCCATTGCGCTAGAAGACGCTGAGGTCTGCGTCATGCCGTTTCATCAAGTCGAAGAGCTCTCGCGAGAGTTCAATTCGCTACAGCACCATGTCCACAAGATCATGAGCCGCGAAATCGTGCGGGACCAGTCGGTGATGCTGCTCTTAGGCAGTATGCGGGCCGAAGAGCGACTGGCCGCCTTTCTGCTAAACCTCGCACAGCGGCTGCATGCCCGGGGCTTCTCAAAGTCGGAACTCGTTCTGCGGATGACCCGCGAGGAGATCGG
>JBEDFV010000172.1:0-2989 GCA_041175005.1 Pseudomonadota bacterium | reverse complement strand
AAGAGTTCGGTAACCGACTGCGGATTGGCCTTACCCGCAGTCCGCTTCATCACCTGACCGACCAGCGCGTTTAGCGCCTTGTCTTTGCCTGCCCGATACTCCTCCACCATCTTGGGATTGGCCGCCACCACCTCGGCGACAAAGGCCTGGATCTCTCCGGTGTCTTGAATCTGTTGCAGCCCCTTGGCCGCAATCGCCGCATCGGCGGTCGCATAGCTGCCCTGCCAGAGCAGCCCAAAGACCTCCCGGGCGATCTTGTGGCTAATCGTGCCGTCTTCCACCCGCAACAACAGACCCACCAACACAGCCGCAGAGACGCGCGATGCCTCGATGGTGCAGTCTTCCCGATTCAGGGTCGAGGCGAGCTCACCCATCATCCAGTTCACCAGGGCCTTGACCCGATCGCTCGTCACCCCACCAGCCTGGGACTCAAGAGCGGCAAGCCCCGCGGCCAGATACTGATACGACGCCTGGCCGGAGGTGACTGTGGCCGCGTCATAGGCCGACAGTCCGTAGTCGGCCATGAGACGGGCCCGTATCGCCCCAGGCAATGCAGGCATCGAGGCCGCTACCCGATCGATCTGGTCTTGGGTAATGACAAGCGGTGGAAGATCGGGATCGGGAAAGTAGCGATAGTCATGGGCGTCTTCTTTGCTGCGCATCGACCGCGTCTCATCCCGGTCGGGATCAAAGAGGCGGGTCTCCTGACGCACCGTGCCCCCGGACTCGATGAGCTCTACCTGCCGGGCCGCCTCGACCTGAATCGCCCGCTCCAAGAACCGAAAGGAGTTGAGGTTCTTGATCTCACAGCGCGTGCCGAGCGTCTGGCTACCCACCGGCCGCACCGAGACATTGGCATCGACCCGAAAGGAGCCCTCTTGCAGATTTCCATCGCAGATACCAATCCAGGTGACGAGGCCATGCAAGGCCTTAGCATAAGCCACCGCCTCCGCAGCAGATCGCATCACTGGCTCGGTCACGATCTCTAAGAGCGGCGTGCCCGCGCGATTCAGATCAATGCCAGAGCATCCTTGTGGAAAGTCCTCCAGCCCCTCATGAATCGACTTGCCCGCATCCTCCTCCAGGTGGGCACGGGTCAGCAGAATGTCCCGCTGTGTGCCGTCGGGTAGAACGATTGCGAGCTGGCCCCCAGAGACCACCGGGATCTCAAACTGGCTAATCTGGTAGCCCTTGGGCAGGTCAGGGTAAAAGTAATTCTTCCGCGCAAAAACCGAACGGGGCGCAATCTGTCCCTGGACGGCAAGGCCAAATCGAATCGCCGCCTCGATGGCAGCCTTGTTGGGCGTTGGCAGAACCCCCGGCAAGGCGAGATCAATCGGATGGGCCTGGGTGTTGGGGGCAGCCCCAAAGGCCGTCGAGGCAGGCGAAAACATCTTCGAGGCGGTGCGCAGCTGCACATGGGTCTCGAGACCGATGACGAGTTCCCAGGCCATCAATGGACTCCTTTCGCCGGCGAGGCAACGGCATCGGGGGGCGACAACGGCAGCCCAACACCATCGGGGGGACAACGCCGATGCCAGTCGGTGGCCTGCTGAAACCGATGGGCCACCCCAAGCAGACGGGCCTCCTGAAACTGCGGGCCAATGAGCTGTAGCCCCACCGGCAGGTCGGGGCCACCGGCCTGCGGCTGGCCAAAGCCACACGGCATTGAAAGTCCCGGCAGTCCGGCAAGGCTTGCGCCTAAGGTGTAAATGTCGGCGAGGTAATCGGCCAGTGGATCCTTGGTCTGCTGGCTGGCCTCGATAGGCCAGGCCAGGCTTGGCGAAACAGGGCCTACGATGAGGTCGCACTGGGCAAAGGCAGCCTGAAAGTCTTGTGCAATCAGCCGCCGCACCTTCTGCGCCTGCAGGTAGTAGGCATCGTAGTAGCCATGAGAAAGCACAAAGGTTCCGACCAGAATGCGCCGCCGCACCTCCGGCCCAAAGCCCTCTGCACGGCTGTTGCGGTAAAGCGCCTGGAGGTCTTGGGCATGGGTGCTGCGGTGGCCATAGCGCACTCCATCAAACCGCGAGAGGTTGCTCGAGGCCTCTGCCGGGGCAATCACGTAGTAGGCAGGAATCGAGAGCTCCGTGCGCGGAAGATCAACCTCCAGACACTCCGCCCCGAGACCACGAAGGACCGACAGCGCGGCATCCACTGCCCCGCGCACAGCCTCAGAGAGGCCCGGCCCAAAATACTGCCGCGGCAGGCCAAGCCGCAGACCTTTGAGCGGCGCGCTGGGTGTGGCTTCCGGCATGACCGCATCGGTAAGAAGGCGGCCAAAGTCTTCCTGAGGCAAATCAAGGCTCGTGGAATCTTTGGGGTCATGGCCCGCCATAGCCGTTAACAGCCAGGCGCAGTCGGCGGCTGAGCGGGCCATCGGGCCTGCCTGATCCAGGCTCGAGGCATAGGCCACCAGGCCCCAGCGAGAGACCCGTCCGTAGCTCGGCTTAATACCCGTGATGCCGCACATGGCTGCGGGCTGACGAATCGACCCCCCCGTATCGGTACCCGTCGCAGCCGGTGCAAGCCCGGCAGCCACCGCGGCGGCCGAGCCCCCGGAAGAGCCGCCCGGAATACGGGTGATATCCCACGGGTTGCGGCACACCCCATAGGCCGAATGGAGATTGGCCGAACCCATCGCAAACTCATCGCAGTTGGCTTTGCCCAGGCAGACCATTCCTTCGGCGGCAAGCCGTGCTACCAACTCGGCATCAAAGGGGCTGCGGTAGTTCTGGAGAATCTTGGACCCCGCGGTGGTGGGCCAGCCCTCGGTAACGATCACATCTTTGTGCAAGATCGGCAGGCCCAACAGGGGGCTTCTCCCCTCTACGGGTTCGGTGTCAATACGGCGCTGGGCGGCGCGGGCCTGCGCCTGCGTCCGCTCAGGGTCGAGCGCAAGCGCGGCACCGAGACGATCGGCCTGTAACGCATCAAGATAGTCTTGGGCGAGTTCTTGCGCAGAGACCATTCCTGTATCGAGGGCGGT
>JBEDFV010000171.1:0-3075 GCA_041175005.1 Pseudomonadota bacterium | reverse complement strand
CCGAGCGCCAGGATTCCAGGGATGAGCCAGCGCTTAAAAGAGGGGAGGGAAGGAGTCACAGGGTGATCATGACATATGGCTGTGGAGGCATCCGCACACGGGTGCCGCCCCTTGATGCGTGCCTGGGAGACCCACGGGGCGACCGTATAGCTCGTCAATCGGCCCGATAGCCGGCATCCCTATTAGATAGATAAAAACAAACAATTAGAAATTTTAATAGCTATGGTTAATAGTTCCGTGGCGGGTCGTTCGTTGGTCTCTTTGGCCAGATGTATCGCCCCTTCTTCCCTTCTCAACCATTTCTAAAAAGGAAAAGTCATGTCCCTTATCAATACCGTCGTGCAGCCCTTTACCGCAACGGCCTATCACCAGGGCAAATTTATCTCGGTGACCGAGCAGGATCTCAAAGGCAGGTGGTCGGTGGTCTTCTTCTATCCGGCCGATTTCACCTTTGTCTGTCCTACCGAATTGGGCGACCTTGCGGATCATTACGACACCTTTAAGGCCTTGGGTGTGGAAATCTATGGCGTCTCTACCGACACGCATTTCACCCATAAGGCCTGGCACGACAGCTCCGAGACGATTAACAAGGTGAAGTACCCCTTGATCGGCGACCCGACTGGCCGAATTACGCGCAACTTTGGGGTCATGATCGAAGAAGAGGGCCTTGCCCTGCGTGGAACTTTTGTGGTGAATCCTGAGGGGCAGATCAAGCTCTGTGAGATCCACGATAACGGCATCGGCCGCGATGCCAAGGAGCTGTTGCGTAAGGTGCAGGCGGCCCAGTACATCGCCAAGAACCCAGGGCAGGTCTGCCCTGCCAAATGGACACCCGGGGCAGAGACCCTCGCGCCGTCCTTAGACCTTGTCGGAAAAATCTAAATCAAAGGAGGCCATGCGATGTTGAATGAGACCTTAACGGGCCAGCTGCGGGCCTATTTAACGAAGCTGCAGTCTCCTGTGGAACTCGTGGCCAGTCTGGATGACTCTGTGGCTGCGGCAGAGATGCGGCAGTTGTTGACGCAGATTGCAGGGCTCTCAGATCAGGTTACGGCCCGGTTCGATGGCGCAGACCCACGGTCCCCCTCGTTTACGGTGGGGGCGGTGGGTCATGAGGCCCGACTGCGATTCGCAGCACTTCCTTTGGGTCACGAATTCACATCGCTGGTACTGGCCTTACTCTGGGCGGGCGGCCATCCGCCCAAGGTGGAGCCCGAGGTCATCGATACGATTCGCCGCCTCCCAGGCGGCTATCGATTCGAGGTCTACATGTCCTTGTCATGCCACAACTGCCCCGATGTGGTCCAGGCATTAAGCCTTATGGCCCTCTACAACCCGCAGGTGCAGACCGTGGTGATCGATGGCGCACTCTATCAAGACGAGGTCGCAGAGCGGAAGGTGATGGCGGTGCCCATGGTCTACCTCAATGGTGCGGTCTTTGGTTCTGGTCGTATGAACATCGAAGAGATTCTTGCCAGACTCGAACCCGAATCTGCCGATAAGGATCGGGCGAGGCTGCAGGATCAGGATCCCTTCGATGTATTGGTGGTTGGGGGTGGGCCGGCCGGTGCTGCCGCTGCGGTCTATGCGGCCCGCAAAGGCATTCGCACGGGGGTCGCCGCGGAGCGATTTGGTGGCCAGACCAACGACACGCTGGGCATTGAGAATTACCTATCTGTGTTGGAAACCGATGGGCCGCGGTTTGCGGCGGACCTCGAACGCCATGTCCGTGCCTACGACGTAGAGATCATGAATCGTCAACGGGCGGTGCGTCTGATTCCCGCGGAGGTGCCGGGCGGATTGGTGGGTGTGGCCTTCGAGAACGGTGCGTTCTTGACTGCGCGGGCCGTTATTCTCTCCACAGGGGCCCGTTGGCGCACCGTGAATGTGCCCGGAGAGCAGGAATACCGAAACCGCGGGGTGGCCTATTGCCCCCACTGCGATGGGCCCTTGTTTAAGGGCAGGCGGGTGGCCGTGATTGGGGGTGGAAACTCCGGTGTCGAGGCTGCAATCGACCTGGCCGGGCTCGTGGACCATGTCACTCTGGTGGAGTTTGCAGAGCAACTGAAGGCCGATGCGGTCTTGGTGGCGAAGTTAAAGAGCCTGCGCAATGTCAGCGTCATGACGGCCGCGCAGACCACCGAAATCGTGGGGGACGGGGCGCAGGTGACGGGTCTTCGGCTGCAAGATCGGGTCAGTGGTGAGGCGCAGTTGTTGCCCATGGACGGGGTCTTCGTGCAGATCGGACTGGTTCCGAATACGGAGTGGCTCCGGGGGTCTGTGGCACTCTCATCCCACGGAGAAATTGAAGTTAGCGCCCATGGTGCGACCAATCTTCCCGGCGTCTTTGCGGCAGGGGATGCAACGACGGTGCCCTATAAGCAGATTGTGATTGCGGCCGGTGATGGGGCGAAGGCGGCGCTTGGTGCCTTCGATTATCTGATTCGCACGCCTCTTGCGGCGAGCGTCTCAGCCCCTATGGTTGAGACGGCCTGATCTCTACCGCTTCCCTACCACTTCCCAGTATTGGCCATGCTGGCCCAGGGTTCTGCGGGGGGCAGAGGATTGCCCTTTTGAAGTAGCTCAATGGAGATGTTGTCGGGCGAGCGCACGAAGGCCATGTAGCCATCACGGGGTGGTCGGTTGATTACCACCCCGTGGTCCATGAGCCGCTGGCAGCTCTCGTAGATGTTGTCCACGGCGTAGGCGAGGTGCCCGAAGTTTCTCCCGCCGGTGTAGTCCTCGGGGTCCCAGTTGAAGGTGAGTTCAATCTGAGACTCGGGGTTCTCTGCGGCGCCAAGAAAGACGAGGGTGTAGCGCCCTTGTGGAACGTCCTTGCGCCGAATCTCCTCTAGCCCGAGCGCCTTACAGTAAAACTGAAGCGATGCCTCGAGATCGGTGACGCGAACCATCGTGTGCAGATATTTCATAGGGGGTGCCTTTCCTTGCTTGGTGCCTTTTCTTGTCGCGATTGCCATTATGCCGAGATGCGGGGGCCGTCTTCGGCGGCCTTCTTCGGCGGCCTGATGGGGTCTGCCAGGTCGTGCAATTTTTAGAGACCCGGTTGCATTCAAT
>JBEDFV010000170.1:0-3019 GCA_041175005.1 Pseudomonadota bacterium | reverse complement strand
GCAGAGTAACCGGCACAATTTCTTCGGCAAAGCGCCCCGCCGCCTGGGCTGCCGCCCACCGCTGCTGGGACCGTAGGGCAAACGCATCCTGATCTTCGCGGCTGATATGAAAATCTTCGGCCACATTGTCTGCCGTCTGAGGCATCGAATGGGTCTCGTAGCGCTTCTTCATCTCGGGGTTAGGAAAACGCCAGCCGATGGTGGTGTCGTAAATCGCTGCCTGGCGGGACCATGCTGCATCGGCCTTGCCCATGACAAAGGGCGCCCGGGACATGCTCTCTACCCCACCGGCAATCATGAGCGAGGTCTCCCCAGCCTTAATCGATCGCGCCGCCAGTCCCACCGCGTCGAGCCCTGATCCACAGAGCCGGTTGACCGTGGTTCCGGGAACCTCGACTGGAAGACCCGCCAAAAGACCTGCCATGCGGGCCACATTGCGATTGTCTTCGCCCGCCTGGTTGGCACAGCCAAAAATAATGTCATCGACCAGGCCCCAGTCCACACGCGGGTTGCGTTCCATAAGCGCCTTCAGCGGAAGGGCTGCGAGGTCGTCGGCGCGCACCGTGGCAAGGGTACCGCCATAGCGCCCAATCGGGGTGCGGATGGCATCGCAGAGGAAGGCGTCGGGCATGGTCTGTTCTTTCTTGAAGGCTTTGTAGTGAGGGCTATGCGCGTGGGGGCTGCTGTCTGTTGGGGTGCTGGGCGCGTCCGGTCGTGGCCATGGCTAGACCTGCTTGGGCCGCTCGTCGAAGACGCGCTTGGCCTTGCCCACTTCGGTTCGGGGCAGGCTATCGACGGGCAGCACGGTTACCTTGGTGGTGACCCCTACCAGCGTCTTCACACGCTCGGCAAGCGCCCCGCCTACCATGGGATGATCAGAAGGCGCCAGACTGGCCGTGGCCTCTCGTTGCAGCTCACACCGCACCTCAAGATTGTCGAGATGGCCATCGCGGGTGATGATCAACTGATAATTTCCAGACAGACGTACGTCACGCAAGATAAGCTCTTCAATCTGACTCGGAAAGACATTCACGCCCCGAATAATCATCATGTCATCCGAGCGCCCGGTGATCTTGCCCATGCGACGGAACGACCGAGCCGTGGGCGGCAGCAGACGGGTGAGGTCTCGCGTGCGGTAGCGAATTACGGGGAAGGCCTCTTTGGTGAGCGAGGTGAAGACGAGTTCGCCAAGCTCTCCATCGGGCAGTACGGCACCTGTCTCAGGGTCAATAATTTCCGGGTAGAAGTGGTCTTCCCAGATTACCGGGCCGTCTTTGGTTTCTACACATTCGCTGGCCACACCGGGGCCGATGACCTCGGTGAGCCCATAAATATCGACCGCATCGATACCCAGTTTGCGCTCGATCTCGCCCCGCATGCCCTCCCCCCAGGGCTCAGCCCCAAAGATGCCCACACGAAGGGAGATATCCTGCGGCGCAATGCCACGCCGCTCAAACTCTTCTGCAATAACGAGCGAATAGGAGGGCGTAACCATGATGATGTCGGGACGAAAATCGACAATCTGGGTGACCTGCTTTTCGGTCTGCCCGCCCGACATGGGTACCACCGTGCAGCCCAGCCGCTCAGCGCCGTAGTGCGCGCCTAGGCCCCCGGTAAACATGCCATAGCCATAGGCCACATGCACCATATCGCCAGGCCGGCCGCCCGCGGCACGAATAGAACGCGCAACAAGGTTGGCCCAGTGGTCAAGGTCACGCCAGGTATAGCCCACCACAATCGACTTGCCAGTGGTGCCACTAGAGGCATGCAGCCGCGCCACCTGCTCACGCGGTACGGCAAACAACCCAAACGGGTAATGATCCCGCAGGTCGTTCTTGACCATGAAGGGGAACTTCGAGAGGTCAGAGAGCCGCTTGAGATCGTCGGGGTGCACACCCTGCTTCTTGCACTTCTCACGATACGGCGCCACGTTGTCATAGGTATGACGAATGGACCACTTCAGGCGCTTGAGCTGTAGAGCAGAGATCTCATCACGGCTGGCGGTTTCGATAGCCTCCAGGGGCGCGGAGGGATGTCGTTTTGCATTCATCTCAGGTCTGTCTCCTCAGTCAGTGTGTTCGCGCAGTGGTCTCGCAGTGGTGTGTCAGTGACATGCACTAGAACGCGCGTGCGTCGGCCTCTTGTAGCCCGGCGATGACTTCGCCGTTGATGCGATAACTCTTTCCTCTAAAAAGGGCCACCACCCGGCCCTCGCGGGTACGTACCGTCACGTCGTAGACGCCGGTTCGGCCAGAGAGCGAACGCTCTTGGGCCTCGGCCTCTAAGACCTCCCCTTCTTTGCCCGGGGCGAGAAAATCAATATTGCAGGCCGATGCCACCGTGTTCTTGTTGTAGCTGTTGCAGGCATAGGCAAAGGCAGTATCAGCAAGGGTGAAGATCATGCCGCCGTGGCAGATGTGGTGACCGTTGACCATATCTGGGCGCACGGTCATGGTGAGCAGGCTGAAGCCGGGGCGCACGCTGATAAGGGCCATGCCGAGCGCTTGGGCCGCCTGGTCGCGCGACCACATGGCATGCGCGGTGGCCTCGGCGAGTGTCTGCGCCTCCGCCAGCGAATGGGGGTGATGAGCATCAGTCATAGAGCGCCTTTTTCGCAAATACGCGTTGGTGAATCCATGGGGAAATACGATAACGGTCTTCGCCATAGGCCTGGGCCAAATGGGTCAAGACATCGCGGACGCGCGGCAGCCCAATGGCATCAGCCCAGGCCAGCGGCCCAATCGGGTAATTCACGCCGAGCCGCATGGCGGTGTCGGCGGCGGCGACCGTGCAGACACCCTGGTTTACCGCATCGGCCGCCTCATTGGCCAGCATGGCCACCGTACGCATCACGATTAACCCTGGTACATCACGAAAGACCGAGACCGCGTATCCCGCGGCCTGCAGCAGGCCGACTGCCTGCAATCGCGCGGCATCGCTTGCACCCTCTGCACCTGCCATTGCCAGCCGAGTAGCCGACCGGTAATCGAGTGCGAGATCAATGACGAAGGTATTGGAC
>JBEDFV010000169.1:0-2994 GCA_041175005.1 Pseudomonadota bacterium | reverse complement strand
GCCCTCCCCATTCCAGCCCCTGGCGTAGAGCAGAAGTCGATCTGGCTGCGGGTTCGGCAGGAGCGCCCCGACTACGTGATTCTGCAGACCTGGGGCATTATGACCGCCACAGCGGTACGTGAGGCAGTCGCTGTGGGATACCCCACCAGCAAGATGTTTGGTACCTGGTGGTCTGGCGCCGAGCCCGATCTGAAGGACATTGGCGCAGCCGCAAAGGGCTACAGCGCGGTCATGATGCAGCATGGCCAGGCCAAGAACTCCGATGTGGTGAAGGAGATTCTTGAGAAGGTGCATGCCAAGGGGCAGGGCACTGGCCCCCGTGATGAAGTGGGCGATGTGCTCTACATGCGCGGCGTGGTTGGCGCCATGCTTGCCGTGGAGGGCGTGTTCCGTGCTCAGGAGCGGTTTGGTAAGGGCAAGGTCATGACCGGCGAGCAGGCACGGTGGGGCTATGAAAACCTCGACATCGGTCGCGGCCGACTCGGCCAGATTGGGTTCACAGGGGTAATCAGTCCTGTCAAGACCGGCTGCGATGACCACATGGGTTCGGCTTTTGCCCGCATTCACACCTGGGATGGCTCCAAGTTCAACTGGTCTTCCGACTGGGTTGAGGCCGACATGAGCATTATCAACCCCATGGTGAAGGCCTCAGCCGATCGCTATGCCTCGGACAAGAAACTCACCCGTCGTCCTGCATCGGACTGCAACTCGTAATCATCCTATCGAGAGCGCGCCATCATGAGTCAGGCCACCCCCGTTCTTTCTGTCAATGGTATTGAGGTCATTTACAACCATGTGATCTTGGTCTTGAAGGGGGTGTCCCTGGCGGTTCCTAAGGGGGGTATTGTTGCCCTCCTTGGGGGCAATGGCGCGGGTAAGACAACCACCCTGCGTGCGATCTCGAATCTGCTCAAAGGCGAGCGTGGCGAGGTTACGAAGGGGTCTATTGAGTTCAAAGGCGAGCGGGTGGAATCACTCACCCCCGCCGATCTTGTACAGCGCGGCGTGGTGCAGGTCATGGAAGGCCGGCACTGCTTTGCACACCTGACGATCGAAGAAAACCTCATGTCGGGTGCCTACACCACCAGGCCCAGCCGTGGCGAAATGCAGGCCATGCTCGATAAGGTTTATACCTACTTTCCCCGTCTGAAGGAACGTAAGAACACGCAGGCGGCCTATACCTCCGGTGGTGAGCAGCAGATGTGCGCTATTGGCCGGGCGATTATGGCAAAGCCAGACACCATCTTGCTCGATGAACCGTCGATGGGCCTTGCGCCGCAGATCGTGGAAGAGGTCTTCCACATTGTTCAGGATCTCAACGCCCGTGAAGGGGTAAGTTTTTTGTTGGCAGAACAGAACACCATGGTCGCACTGCGTTTTGCCCAGTACGGCTACATTCTTGAAAACGGCCGTGTGGTCCTTGACGGCACGGCCGACGACCTTCGTAATAACGAAGATGTGAAAGAGTTCTATCTTGGGGTCTCGTCGGGATCAGACCGCAGTTCCTTTAAAGAGGTGAAGTCGTATCGTCGTCGTAAACGTTGGCTCGCCTAACTATGGCAAGTCTTCTCGACGCCCTCGAACGCCGAAGCCCTGCGCAACGCCAGGCTGACCTTCTCGCTGCACTCAATAGGGCGCTCGCCCACGCGCGGGCCCATGCCCCGTACTATGCCCAGACGCTTGCCTCGGTGCCGGCTACTGGCCTGGCAACCCTCGATGCGTTGGCCTCACTGCCCGTGACCCGCAAGTCCGACCTCTCCGCGCAGCAGTCAGCCCATCCACCCCTAGGAGGCATGCTGGCCGTGCCACCCACGGCACTACGCCGCATCTTCCAATCACCGGGCCCCATTTACGAGCCTCAGGGCATGGCGGTGGATGTCTTTCGTACGGCCCGGGCGCTCCGTGCAGCCGGCTTTGTCGCGGGAGACCTGGTACACAACAGTTTTTCTTATCATCTCTCGCCGGGCGCGTGGATTATGGAGGGGGGCCTGCATGCCTTGGGCTGCTGGGTCCTGCCCGCTGGTGTGGGGCAAACCGAGCTCCAGGCTCAGGCCATGGCCCAGTTACAGCCGGCTGGCTATGTGGGGACACCGAGTTTTTTGAAGCTCATTCTTGAGAAGGCCGATGAACTCGGGCTGACCGTAACGAGTCTGCGTAAGGCGGCAGTATCTGGCGAGGCGCTCACCCCGTCGATGCGCGAATGGTTTACCGGCAGGGGCCTCACCTCTGTGCGGTCGGTCTATGCCACTGCCGATCTCGGAATGATTGCCTACGAGGGCGAAGACCCTTCAGAGGGCATGATCATCGATGAAGAGATTCTGCTGGAAATCGTAGAGCCGGGGGGAACCAAGCCCATGCCCCTCGGTGAGACGGGAGAGGTGGTGGTGACACACTTCGGGGCCGACTATCCCATGATTCGTTTTGCAACGGGGGATCTCTCGGCCATTGATCCCGCCTCGGTAGATAAGCCTTCCACCTGCGGGCGCACCAACCTTCGCATCAAAGGATGGCTTGGTCGCGCAGACCAGACCACGAAGGTACGCGGAATGTTCGTTCATCCGGGGCTTGTGGCCGCGATTACCAAACGATTTCCTCAAATTGGGAAGGCACGCCTTGTACTTACTGGCAAGCTCGGAGAGGATGTCATGACGCTGCGCTGCGCCCTGAGCGCGGGTCATACGGCCACGGATGCTTTACAGGCCCAGATTGCCGAGGCGGTTCGCGACGTGACCAGACTCCGGGGTGAGGTAACCTTTGTGCCGGCGGCTAGCCTGCCGGACGATGCGAAACTCATTGAGGATGCCCGCGACTATCGCTAGTCAGCAGCAAGGCCGCCCGCAAACCGGCCTCGCTCTCTTAGCCGTTACTGCTGTCTGTAGCCTTCTCCTCTGTATGCCTAGGACTGCATTTCCCCAACAGGTGGAAGACCGTATTGCCGACATGATGACGGCAGGATGGCGCGCTCAGACCACCCACCAACTGGTGTCTCGCGGC
>JBEDFV010000168.1:0-5404 GCA_041175005.1 Pseudomonadota bacterium | reverse complement strand
CCGATGCTGCCGATGCGTCGGTCTCCGGCCGTCGCAAGTTTTTTGGTAAGGCGGCTACGGCGGCAGTGGCTGCGCCGATCGCTGGATTCCCCATGGTCTCGGTGGCCCAGTCGCCCATCGTGTTGAAGATGCAGGGTTCCTGGGGTCCTAACCAGATTTTCTCCGAAATGGCGCAGCAGTATGTGCAACGCGTCAATGATATGGCTGGTGGCCGTCTGCGGCTTGAGTATCTGCCCGCAGGTGCCGTTGTGAAACCATTTGAAATTATCGATGCGGTGAGCAAGGGCGTTCTGGATGGTGGTCACCATGTTTCCGCGTACTGGTATGGTAAGAACAAGAGTGCTGCGCTTTTTGGGACAAG
This sequence comes from Pseudomonadota bacterium, assembly GCA_041175005.1. GTDB lineage: Bacteria > Pseudomonadota > Gammaproteobacteria > Burkholderiales > Burkholderiaceae_A > Hahnella. The sequence continues at coordinate 5,043 of JBEDFV010000168.1, read as the reverse complement.
TCCGGTCAGCGGTGCCACCCCTGAGATCGGTCTCACCTGGATTTATGCCGGCGGTGGCCAGCAACTCTGGGACAAACTTACCGCGAAGCTAGGCCTGAACGTGGTTGGCTTCTTCTCTTTCCCCATGCCCTCGCAGCCCCTGGGCTGGTTCAAAAAGACGCCTCCGAAGAAGGCTGCCGACCTGAAGGGCTTCAAGTATCGCACGGTGGGCTTGGCCGCTGATATGCTCCAGGAAATGGGTATGGCCGTTGCGCAGCTGCCTGGTGGTGAGATTATTCCCGCGATGCAGCGTGGCGTGATCGACGCCTTTGAGTTCAATAACCCTACTGAGGATATGCGGTTTGGCGCACAAGACGTAGCCAAGTACTACTCGATGGGATCCTATCATCAGGCTCAAGAGTTTTTCGAGATTGTATTCAACAAAGACAAGTACAACGCGCTGCCTGCCGATCTGAAGGCCATTCTGAAGTACGCTGCAGAAGCTGCTTCACTGGCCTCAACGGCCCTGGCCCACGACCAGTACTCCAAGGACCTGCAGGAGCTGATCACCAAGCACAAGGTACAGGTGTCTCGCACCACTACTGATGTTTACAAGGGTCAGTTGGCTGCCTGGGATAAAGTCACCGCAAAGATGGAAAAAGAAGTTGATATGTTTAAAGAGATTAACGATTCCGTTAAGGCTTGGTCGCGGAGAGTGGGTTTTTACCACTTCACCAACGAAGCGGACTACAAGATGGCCTACGAGCACGTACAGAAGGTCAAGCTTCCGCGTTAATTTAGTTGTGTCCTCCAGAGAGCTGCTGCGGTGTCTTGCCCAGCAGCTCTTTTTATATGTTTCACGGATTATTTATGGGAATAGTTACCGATGATCTCCTGGATTCGCGGAATAGATTCTCTTAACAAGTCGATAGGCCACGCCTTCTCCTGGTGTGTGCTTGTGCTTACCGCCAGTACTTGTTTTGAAGTGTTTATGCGCTATGTGCTGCATGCCCCGACAAGTTGGGCGTTTGACATGAGCTATATGCTCTACGGGGCGCTTTTCATGATGTCTGGCGCCTACGCACTGTCGCGTGGCTCGCATGTGCGGGGCGATTTCATCTACCGAAAGTGGAAGCCCAGAACCCAGGCGCGTCTCGACCTGGTGCTCTACATCTTCTTTTTCTTCCCTGGCATCTTTGCCATGGTTTATACCGGAAGCCAGTATGGCCTTCAGTCTGCGAGTATTCTGGAGTCGAGTGTGAATAGCCCCGCTGGTGTGCCAGTCTGGCCGCTCAAAATGGTGATCTTTGTCGCAGGCGTAACGCTGGCGCTCGGCGGCATCGCCGAAGTCATGCGCTGCATTGTCTGTATTCGCGAGGGCAAATGGCCTGCACGAGAGGGCGATGTGGAAGAGCTCGAGGTGTTGTTACAGAAAGAACATGGAAATAAGGATTCCGCATGAGTGATCCCGTCATCGCCCTGGTCATGCTGGGGCTGTTTATTCTGGTTATTTTTCTTGGGTTCCCGATTGCCTTCACGCTCATGGCCATGGGCATTGGCTTTGGTATGTACGCCTATTGGGACCCTGCCGCCGCGCTTCTCGACAATCGCATCTTCTATCTGTTTGTTCAAAACACCTTTAGTGTGATGAACAACGATGTGCTTATCTCGATACCGCTGTTTTTGTTTATGGGGTACATCATCGAACGGGCCAACATTCTCGATCGCCTGTTCTTAAGCCTTCAGGTGGGACTGCGGTTTTTACCGGGTTCCATGGCAGTGGCAGCGCTTGTCACCTGCGCGCTCTTTGCGACCGCTACCGGTATTGTGGGTGCGGTGGTTACGCTTATGGGCCTTATTGCCCTTCCAGCTATGTTAAAGGCGGGCTACGACCAGAAGCTTTCTAGTGGGGTGATTGCCGCGGGTGGCACCTTGGGTATTCTCATTCCGCCCTCTATTCTGCTGATCGTCTATGCGGCCACGGCCAGTGTCTCGGTGGTAAAGCTCTACGCGGCTGCGCTGATTCCGGGGTTTCTGCTTGCTGGTCTCTATGTGGTCTATGTGATTACGCGGGCGGTAATTAACCCCTCGCTCTGCCCCAAGCCCAAAGATGTTGCGAGCTACACCGTGTTAGAGAGTGCCCTAATGGTGTTGAAGGCTTTCGTGCCGCTCTTTGCGCTCATCATGGCGGTGCTCGGCAGTATTTTGTTTGGCCTCGCTACGCCTTCGGAGGCGGCGGCCATGGGGGCGCTCGGCGGTATCATTCTGGCTGTGGCCTACAGGGCGTTCACCTGGGGCCGGCTGCGTGAGTCGGTCTACCTTACGGCACGTACCACCGCCATGGTCTGCTTCCTGTTTGTCGGTGCGGCCACCTTCTCGTCGGTCTTTTCTTATCTGGGCGGGGAGCATATTGTTAAAGACGCCATCATGGCGCTTGATCTCACCCCGGTGCAGTTTCTTTTACTTGCCCAACTCATTATTTTCATACTGGGCTGGCCCCTGGAGTGGTCTGAGATCATCGTGATCTTTGTTCCCATCTTCCTGCCCCTCCTTCCCCTGTTTGATGTCGATCCAATTCTCTTCGGCATTCTCATTGCCATTAATCTGCAGACCTCCTTCTTGACGCCGCCGATGGCGATGTCGGCCTATTACCTCAAGGGGGTCGCACCGAGAGACCTGCAGCTCTGGACGATCTTTAAGGGATGCTTCCCCTTTGTGGGGATGGTGATTCTTACCCTGGCACTTACCTACATCTACCCCAGCCTCGTCACCTATCTGCCCGATCAGTTCTTTGGGCAGGCTGAAGAGATTCCCTACGACCCGAATGACGAGTCGGTTGTCGATCCCAACATCTTCAAGAGCCTCTAGTGTCTGAGATGAAGCCCACTGCCGAATTCTTGGCCAGCGACTGGCGCTCTGCGCTGGCCTCTGGCCAGATGGATATCCGGCAGGCGCTGTCGGCCCATGCCACCTTTGTGGATCAGGCAGATGAGGCGATTGCGGCCTTTGTGGCCACGGGCGAGGCTGAGCTTGATGCCCAGATTGAGAAGCTGGAGTCGGTGAAACAGGCGGGACAAGAACCCGGCCCACTCTTCGGGGTGCCGGTGGGCCTAAAAGACATTATTGATACCGAAGACTTTCCTACCTGCTACGGCAGCCCCGTCTACGACGGCCGCTATGCCATCGCCGATGCCACGATTGTGCGTCGGCTGCGTTTGGCGGGCGCCGTGGTGCTTGGCAAAACAGCCACCACCGAGTTTGCGACCTTTCATCCTGCAGAGACCCGTAACCCCCACAATCGAGACCATACGCCGGGGGGCTCTTCCAGCGGCTCTGCTGCGGCCGTGGCGGCGGGCTTTGTGCCCGTGTCTGTTGGAACCCAGACCAATGGATCGGTGATTCGTCCGGCCTCGTATTGTGGTGTGTATGGATTTAAACCGAGCTTTGGACTTGTCCCACGCACGGGCGTATTCGAAACCGCGCCGTCACTGGATCAGATCGGATTCTTTGGACGCAGCCTAGAGGATATTGCCTCGATTGCCCAGGTAGTGGCGGGCGATGATGGCCACGACCCCGCCACGAAGGGCCTTGCTCCCCATCGGTTTTACGATATCTGCCGCCAAGAGTTCCCGATTAAGCCACGGTTCTGCTTCGTGAAGACGCCCTGGTGGGAGCTGGTAGAGGCCGATGCCCGTGAGGCCTACGAGGCCTTTATTGACTTGATGGGTACAGAGTTGGATGTCTTGGTGCTGCCCGATATTGTGACGAAGGCGGTCGACTGGCATGCCCAGATTTACGAGTCTGAACTGGCCGCAGCACTCTCGCGCGAGTGGCTGCACCATCGGTCGGGCTTAAGTACCGCCTTGCAGACACGTCTTGCCAAGGCGCAGGACTTTAAGGCGGTGGAGTATCTCCATGCCCGCTCCCGTATTGGCCATGTCACCGAGGCCTTCGGAGAGTTTTTCGACCAGTACGATGCCATTCTCTGTCCTGCCGCACTCGGTACAGCGCCCAGAGGCCTTGCGTCTACAGGCAATCCCATCATGCAGACGGTATGGACCTTTGGGGGTCTTCCCTGCGTGAATCTGCCCTTTCTTGCGGGTGATAACCAACTGCCTCTGGGCGTGCAGGCAGTCGGCGCGTTCCATCAGGATGGCAGATTGCTTCGGGCGTTACGTTGGCTCGTGAAAGAATTTGACCAAAGGAGTTCTGCACTATGACCACCAAGACCAAGACAGACGACACCGCAGGGCGTGTCGTAGAGACCCAAAAGACAAAAATTGGCGGCCTAATAGGGCTGTTATTGCTTCTGGCCTTCTTTACCCCCTATGTCGTGAAACTGCCTCAGATCGACATCACCTTAATTCTTATTGGGGGTATGGTGCTCGCGGTGATCGATTTTTTCAGCGCCCACAACGGTTAACGCTAGGTAGCGCCCACCCGCGCGGTGCGGGCGCCCAGGTAGCGCAGAACCACCAGCGCTGCCACCCCCAGGGCCATGACCCAGAGAGAAATATGCACCGCCTCCTTGCTGGCGGCATAGCTAATACTTGAGTAGGCAAGATAGCCACAGGCCAGGCAGAAGACCACGGGCGTTATGGGATACAAGGGCACCCGAAAGACTTCTGGCCGCGCACGACTGCTTATTGGATCGCGCCAGCGGGCAATGAAGAGAGACACCCCGACAAGAAACAGAAAACTCCAGAATACGGGGGCCGTGAACTCCACCATGGCCTCGAAGCCGTCGGCCTGAAACGCGCCAAAGAGAATCAGCCCGAGGCTGATCGCCGCCTGTACCAGGTAGCTGGCCACTGGGGCCGCCCGTTCGCCCTGCCAGTGGCTCAGACCCCGCAGCGCATTCCAGTCTTTGCCAAGCGCATAGTTGGTGCGGGCGCCAACGATCATGGTGGCATTGATACTGGTAAGCGCCGCGATCGCAACCATGAGCCCTAAGGTCTTTTCTGCCCAGGGGCCCACCAATAGGCCCAGCACATCGGCCCCGGCAGCCTTGCTACCCGCAAGACCAGACAGCCCCAGGCCCCACAACAGGGCGATATTCACCAA
>JBEDFV010000167.1:0-4590 GCA_041175005.1 Pseudomonadota bacterium | reverse complement strand
AGTATTTCATTGTCGTTGCGCAGCCTCGTGCTCTTTGTGGGCGGGGTGACCATGATGCTTCTGACCAGTCCCTTCTTGGCCGGGCTTATGGTGGTCTTATTGATCCTCGTGATTCTGCCCGTCTTGGCCCTGGGACGAAGAGTACGGGCGGTGTCTAAGGACAGCCAAGACCGCGTGGCCGATACCAGTGCTCTGGCCGGTGAGGTGCTTAATGCCATGACCACGGTGCAGGCCTTTGGTCGCGAGGCATACGAGCAGGCGCGGTACACCAAGACAGTGACGGATGCGTTTGTTACTGCGCGTCGTCGCATTACGACCCGCTCGCTGCTGACTGCCGTAGCCATTGTCTTGGCCTTTGGTGTCATTGTCTTTGTGCTCTGGCTGGGTGCGCGTGAGGTGGTGGCGGGCACAATGTCCGCGGGTCAGCTTGCCCAGTTTGTCTTGTATGCAGTCTTAACGGCTGGCTCAATTGCCGCGCTCGCGGAAGTCTGGGGCGATCTGCAGCGGGCCGCGGGTGCCACGGAACGGCTGGTCGCGCTCATGACCGAGCCTTCTGGGCCGCAGAACTCCTTATCCACGCAAGAACTGCCAGTCGATACGCCTGTCACGGCTTCCGATAAGAGTGCCCCCGCAACATCGAGACCCCTCGGCCCGCTCTCGGCCCCGGTTCGTATTCGGTTTGAGGGCGTCTGGTTTGCCTACCCTTCACGTCCTGACCATTGGGCCATTGCCGATCTCTCGTTCGATCTGCCTGCGGGTCAGACCTTTGCGCTGGTGGGACCTTCGGGCGCGGGGAAGTCTACGGTCCTGCAACTCCTTCTGGGCTTCTATCAGCCACAGCGGGGCCGCATTCTTTTTAATGAACGGCCGATGGAGGCATGGGGGCTTAGCGCCGTGCGGGCGGTGATTGGGCTGGTACCGCAAGACCCCGTGATTTTTTCCGACAACGCCTGGGGCAATATCCGCTACGGGCGCCTTGAGGCCACCGAGGCTGAGGTCGTCTCGGCGGCCCATGCGGCCTTTGCCGATGGATTTCTTCAGGCGCTTCCGCAGGGATACGACACCTTCTTGGGAGAGCGTGGACTGCGGCTCTCCGGTGGGCAACGTCAGCGTCTGGCGATTGCCCGGGCTGTGCTGCGTAACCCGCCTGTCTTGTTGCTCGATGAGGCCACCTCGGCGCTCGATGCGTTGTCAGAGCGGGCTGTGCAGCAGGCCTTAGAGAAATTACTGCCCGGACGCACGGCCATGGTGGTGGCCCATCGGCTTTCCACAGTGCGTAAGGCGCACCAGATTCTGGTGCTCGAACAGGGAAGGCTCGTGGCACAGGCCAGTCACGCTGAACTCTTACAAGAGAGCCCCTTGTATCAGCAGCTTGCTATGCATCAGTTTCTAGATGCGGTGCCGCCAGAAACGCCAGGAACGTAGGTCGCGTACCTGGGTGAGTGCGAGGCCTAGGAAGACCAGCACAATGCCGGGCCAGCTTGTGGCACGGAGTTCTTCGCCGAGGATCAGGGCCGCAGAGGCCAGCCCAAAGATGGGGACGAGCAGGGTAAAGGGGGCCACCATGGGCGTGGGATGGCGCCGCAGCAGCCAAGACCAGCCTCCGTATCCCAAAAGACTCGCCCCGAAGGCATTAAAAAGTAGGCTCCCCCAGAAGATGCCATCGAGCCCAGCTAAGAGGCGGCCCGCCACCATCCATGGGCTGGTGCCTTCAATTAGAACCGAGATCGGGATGAGCGTAAGCGCCGCAATGAGCGAGGCCCAGACCACCAAAGAAATAGCATCGACTGCGCCCATGGCCTTTACAAATGTATTGCCCACGGCCCATGCAAAGGCTGCACCCAGGGTGACAAGAAAGGCCAGTATGGGCATGGTCTGGCCGATGTCGAGGCCCACCGCAGCGATGCCTAAGGTACCCACCGTCACGCCAATAATTTGCCACCGGGTGGGCCTGTCTTGGCGCATCGCCACGGCAAGCAGAATGCTGAAAAAAACCTGCCCCTGCACGACCAGCGACGTGAGCCCAACCGGCATGCCGAGCGCTACTGCCAGAAACAGCAGGCAGAACTGCAGGCTAAACGAGCTTGAGGCATAGCCCAGCAAGAGCCGAAGGGGCACCTTTGGCCGCGGCACGAAGAAGATGAGGGGAACGAGCACCATCGTGAACCGTAAGGCGGCGAAGGTGAGGGGTGCGACGTCATCGAGCGCCCAACGCATCGCAATAAAGTTCACGCCCCAGACCACCATAATGATCAGGGCCAGCAGCAGATGAGACAGCGGCATGGCCTAGTGGCGAATACGCCAGCCGCGTGCAATCAGCTGATGGGTCAGTAAGAGCAGCAGTAGCGTTGCGGTCAGGGCAATAACAAGGCTCGTCCACGGGGAGACATCTGCCTGACCGAAGACGCCATACCGAAAGCCATCAATGAGATAGAAAAACGGGTTGAAGTGGCTGATGGTCTGCCAGAGCGGTGGCAGGTTGTGAACGGAATAAAAGACCCCCGCCATGAAGGTCAGTGGGTTAATAAGGAAGTTCTGAAAGGCTGAGACATGGTCCCATTTCTCGGCGTAGAGGGCCGCAATAATGCCTAACGCACCCATGATGAGACAGGCCAGAATCGCAAAGGTAATCGTCCAGGCCCAGTGGAACATGCCGGTATGAATAAAGGGCAGGCTCGCGGCCCAGACCGCAAGTCCACAGGCAAGGCCGCGGGCCACCGCACCGCCCAGGTATCCGGCGAGCCATTCCCAGGGGCGCATGGGCGAGAGCATTAGAAAAATAAGCGTGCCAGTGATCTTGCTCTGGGTGAGGCTTGAGCTGGTGTTGGCAAAGGCGTTTTGTTGCAGGGTCATCATCACGAGCCCAGGCACCAGAAAGGCCGCGTAGCCCACGCCTGGAAAGGGCTCAAGACGCCCCTCAAGCAGAAAGGCAAAGATCACTAGGAAGAGCAGGGAAGAGACCATGGGCGCGAGAATGGTCTGAATGAAGACCTTCATGAAGCGCTTGATCTCTTTGTGTAATAGGGCATAGACCCCTGCTTGGGCTGGGGCCTGGGGTGCAACGGTGAGGGTGTTGTCCACGATGGGTCTTGGGTAGATTTTCTGGGTTCTAACGGTGGTCTGGCAGCGCGGTACTACGCGCCTGAGGTGTTACGCGGGACGCGTTGGGCTGAATGCCTCCGTAATCGCCAGGCGCGTCTTTTGGGCTTCTGCGGCTGCCGCCTCCTGCCAGTTGTCTGCCGCACTGGCGTACAGAATGGCCCGCGAGGAGTTGATAAACATGCCCCCTGAGGCGGTGGCCGCAGCCGCTACGGTGGCCTGAAGATCGCCGCCCTGGGCGCCCACTCCCGGAATGAGCAGAGGAAGATCTGGCGCGATAGTGCGTACTTTTTTTACTTCCGCCGGGTAGGTGGCGCCGACCACCAGGCCCATGTGCCCGCCCTCGTTCCAGCGCGTGGCCGCAAGCCGGGCAATGTGTTCAAAGACCCGTTCTCCTGAGGCAAGGGTCTGCATCTGAATATCGTCGCCCCCGGGGTTTGAGGTGCGGCAGAGCAGAAAGACGCCCTTATCGGGATACTGCAAGAAGGGCGCAAGGCTGTCGGTGCCCATATAGGGGCTTAAGGTCACGGCATCGGCGCCATAACGATCGAAGGCCTCTGTGGCGTAGTGCTGGGCCGTGGATCCGATGTCGCCCCGTTTGGCATCAAGAATCCAGAGATGGCGGGGGTAGGTGGCCTTTACCCAGTGGCTCAGGCGCGCCAATACGTCTTCGGCACCCAGGGCGGCAAAGTGGGCGATCTGCGGCTTAAAGGCACAGGCAAAGGGCGCGGTGGCCTCCACGATGCCTCGGCAGAATGCTTCGGTCGCGGCTTTGCGGTCGAGGCCGCTTAAGCCTTGGGGGAATCGACTAGGCTCGGGATCGAGCCCTACACAGAGCATGCTCTGGTGGTGCGTCCAGGCTTGAACAGACCGCTGAATAAATGACATAGCTGCGTATTGTGGCACGGCGCCATGGCCGGAGCCTGCTGCCTAACGTGTGGTCGAAGATGGTGCCCGCGATGACGCCGAAAAAATGCATAAAAAAAGGGCCAGGCGGTGGGCCTGACCCTTCGGAGGAGGAGCGTTGAAACGCTTCTATTACATGCCCATGTCGCCCATTCCGCCCATACCACCCATTCCGCCAGGCATACCGCCGCCGGCAGCGGGTTTGTCTTCTGCCAACTCGCCGACCATAGCGTCGGTAGTGAGCATCAGACCAGCAACGGAAGCAGCATTCTGCAGCGCCATACGGGTTACCTTGGTGGGATCGACCACACCCATCTCGAGCAGGTCCCCATACTCGCCGGTGGCGGCGTTGTAGCCGTTGTTGCCCTTGTGCTCAAGCACCTTGGCCACCACCACGCTGGGCTCTTCGCCGCAGTTAAAGACGATCTGGCGAAGAGGCTCTTCAACAGCGCGCATCACGATCTTGATGCCGGCTTCCTGGTCGGGGTTGTTGCCCTTTACCTTGGCGTTTGCACGGGCACGCAGCAGTGCAACACCGCCGCCCGCCACAATGCCCTCTTCGACGGCAGCACGGGTGGCGTGAAG
>JBEDFV010000166.1:0-21345 GCA_041175005.1 Pseudomonadota bacterium | reverse complement strand
CCTGTGTGCTGCTCTATGAGTCTCCGCTGTCCGAGGCCGCCCGCGACCGTCTCAAGGCGCTCTACGAGACCGAAGACGGTTTTGAACTCGCGAATCGTGACCTTGCGCTGCGGGGCCCAGGTGAGATTTTGGGCATGCGACAATCCGGTGAAGTCGGATTGCGGTTTAGTGACCTGGTGCGCGACAGAGCGCTGGTGCAGGCCGCAGTGGACTGCGGTCAGCAGATCGCCGAGGTCTTTGAGGATGCGGCAGCCCTCAAGGCCTTGGGCCTGTCGCGCGGCGCGATAGAGGCGCTTCTCGACCGATGGGCCCGTCGCGCTGATGATCTGCTGAGTAGTGTCTGAGTCTTGATGCTGTGCTGCTGCGTGAGGCATCAGGATTGATGGAAGTCCTTATGTGAAGCCTGCCCCTGCGCTTGGAAACTCGGGGGTCTTTGTAGATATCAAAAATCCCTGAGCATGCGATGACCCTAACAGAACTTCGATACATTGTGGCGGTGGCCCGCGAGCGGCATTTCGGGCGCGCGGCCGAGGCCTGCTTTGTCAGCCAGCCCACGCTTTCGGTGAGTGTGAAGAAGCTTGAGGGAGAGCTTGGTACCCAGATCTTTGAGCGAGGCGGTACCGAGGTGTCACTTACGCCTATCGGCGAGCAGCTCGTCGCGCAGGCCCAGCGCATTCTGGATGAGACAGCGAAGATGAAGGGCATTGCTGAGCAGGGCAAAGACCCTTTAACAGGGCCGCTTAAGGCAGGGGTGATCTACACCATTGGCCCCTATCTTCTGCCGAAGATTGTGATGACACTGATTCACGAGCACCCGCAGATGCCGCTCATCTTGTCGGAGAACTACACGCTGAAGTTGCTCGAGCAGCTGCGCACCGGAGAGCTCGATGTGGCCATTCTCGCAGAGCCCTTTGACACTACGGGTCTAGACATCGTACCGCTCTATGACGAGGAGTTTCTGGTGGCGGTACCCAGGGGCCACCCCTGGGCCCAGAGAAAGACGATTGAGTCTGTCGATCTGAAGCAGCAGACCATGCTGCTTCTGGGCGTTGGCCACTGCTTTAGAGATCAGGTCTTAGAAGTCTGCCCCGAGGCCGCCCGGTTCGCACAGAACTCCGCGGGCATTCAGAAGACCTTTGAAGGCAGTTCTCTGGAAACCATTCGGCATATGGTGGCCTCGGGCCTTGGCATTACGGTGCTGCCTCGCATGGCTGTGCCTTTTGATGGCCAAGACCCCATGTTGACCTTTATTCCCTTTGCACCGCCCGTGCCGTTGCGACGGGTGGTTATGGCATCGCGCAAGAGCTTTGCCCGACAGCCAGCAGCCCAGTGCCTCAGCGATGTCATTCTGCAGTCCGATCTCCCAGGCTGCATCAAGCTCTCTGCCTAGCAGACGGTCTTAGAGGATTCTTCTTTCCAGGATCAGTTATGTCACAGTCGCACGATTCAATTCGCTATCTCTCGCTTGAGGCATCGGTGGGCCAGACCCCTCTGGTGGCGCTTCGCCGAATTGCCGGGCCAACGCAGTCTGCCCGCGGCAATGTCATTCTCGGAAAGCTCGAGGGCAATAACCCGGCGGGGTCCGTCAAAGACCGGCCTGCCGTCTCGATGATTGCCCGTGCCGAGGCACGTGGTGAGATTCGCCCCGGGGACACACTGATTGAGGCCACCAGTGGCAATACGGGCATTGCCCTTGCCATGGCCGCCGCGATGCGCGGGTATCGGATGGTACTGATCATGCCCGACAACCTATCACTTGAGCGTAGACAGACCATGAAGGCCTTCGGTGCCGAACTCATTCTGGTCACCCAAAAAGAGGGGATGGAAGGCGCACGCGATTTGGCCGATCAGATGCAGGCCGAAGGCAAGGGCCGTGTACTGAATCAGTTCTCAAACGACGACAACTGGATTGCCCACTACGAGGGAACGGGCCCAGAGATCTGGGCGCAGACCCAGGGGCGTGTCACCCATTTCGTCTCTGCCATGGGCACCACCGGTACGATTACTGGGGTCTCCCGCTACCTCAAAGAGCAGAACCCTGCCATACAGATCGTCGGTGCTCAGCCTGCCGACGGGTCGTCTATTCCGGGCATCCGTAAGTGGTCGCCTGACTATATTCCACCCATACGGGCAAAGGCCTTGATTGATCGTATCGAGGAGGTGACCCAGGCCGAGGCAGAAGACATGGCCCGTCGGCTTGCATCGACCGAGGGACTCTTCTGCGGGCCATCGGCCGCCGGGGCCTGTCTGATTGCGTTGCGCGTCGCCCAAGATCTCGAGAATGCCACTGTGGTCTTCGTGGTCTGTGACCGCGGCGATCGCTATCTGTCCACCGGCATTTTTCCTGGATAGGCCGACTAGGGCCTACAGTGCGCCGAGAAGAGAAGACCCGATTACGGCTTTTTTTGTGCTGAGCCTTTTTTTGCCGCTGCTTTCTTTGCGGGCACGGCGATGGCTGCAGGTTTTTTCGCTGCCGGCTTTTTTGCTGCTGGTTTCTTCGCTGCTGGTTTTTTTGCAGCGGGCTTTGGTGCCGCAGGCTTTTCTGTAATCGGCCGACGGGCGGTCGTCTTGCGCTTCACGGGCGTCTTCGGGCGACGAAATGCAGAGACCACCGATGCGAGCGGCAATTGTTTTTCCCCCCAGATGTCTTCAAGCCGGTAGTACTCCCGAATCGCGGGCTGCAGAATGTGCACAACCGCATCGCCGCAGTCGACCAAGACCCACTCCCCGGTGTCTTCGCCTTCCGATCCAAATACCTCTCCTCCCCCTTGTTTCACCTTATCGTGCACGTTCTTGGCAAGGGCTCGTGTCTGGCGGTTAGAGGTGCCTGTTGCCAGAATGACCCGGTCGAAGAGGTCCGTTAATCCGGTGGTGTCACAGACGAGGATGTTTTGGCCCTTCATGTCTTCAAGGGCGTCGACGATAAGGTACTGCAGCGTTTCGATATTCAGGGTGGATCTCCTGGTGGGTGAAGATAGATTTGTTGGTCATGAATATACCGTGCGACTGCTGGACTCACCGCGTCACCGAGGGGGCGATGGTCCTGTACGCGTTGGCGTATGTCTGTTGATGACACGGTGTCGGGGGGAAGCAGAATGGGGCAGAGCCGCGCCCCTGCGGCCAGCAGCGCCTGCTCGGAGGCCGTGGCGGTTGCCCCTGGACGCCGGCAGACAGCCAGATAAACGGACTGAATAAGCCATTGCCATTGCCGCCATTGGGTAAAAGAGGCCAGCTGGTCTTCGCCGAGAATCCAGACCAAGGGTCTGCCTGGGTATTCCGCCTGAAACGAGGCCACCGTGATGTGGCTTGCACTTTCTCTGCCCTGTCGGGCGGCCCTGACCTCTCGGTCATCGAGCACCATGCGGGGATCCCTTAATGCCTCGAGTGCCAGTCGTGTCATGGCCAGTCGATGGTCTGCCGAGGCACGGGCGGCCTTGTGTACTGGCTGGCCAGTGACGAGCCATCGCACCTCCTCAAGCCCGAGCTGGTCTGCGGCGGCCTGGGCGATGGCCGCATGGGCGCGGTGCACGGGATCGAATCGCCCGCCGAAGAGCCCCAAGGCATGAGGCGGAACTGCGACTGCGGTGGGGGCGGCCAGCGGCTGGTCCACAACCAGAGCCTTAGGGCAGACCAAGTGCGCTGGCAACCACTCCCAGGGAGATACAAATCAACATGGTAATGACCATGCCCATCCGGAATTGCAGCATCAGAATGATCGCCAGGCTTGCGATCAGTCCCGCCACCAGATCCAGCATACGAATGGAGCCCCAGTCACCTGTGGGTGTTGGCCACAGGATGTAGCGCGCAAAAATCAGGCTCAGGTCGATCATGACTGCCACGACCGCAGCACTGATGGCAGTCAGTGGCACCGACCAGGCCGGTATCTTTCGGCTCGCCTCGATCCAGGGGGCACCGGCCAAGATAAATACAAAGGATGGGAAAAAGGTACAGACGGCCACCACAATGCCGCCAAGACATCCTGCCGCCAATATGGGCAGCGCCGTCAGGCTCGTGTGTTGGGCAGCAGCGACAAACCCAAGAAAGACATTCACCATCGACAGCGGGCCTGGCGTGGTCTCTGCCAAAGCGATGCTGTCAATGAGTTGCCCGGTGGTGACCCACTGCTTTTCGTTTACCAGCGTGTCAAATACATAGGGCATGACTGAGTAGGCGCCGCTAAACGTGAGCAGGCTCGCCTTAATGAAAAACCCCGCCATCTCAGCCAACATACCGGGGAAATAAAGCTTCAGTGCTCCATAGAAGATGCTGAACAAGGCCACCGCAATCGCGAGCGCCCCGGCCACATAGCGAAGGTCGAAATGGCTTGTCTGCGGTGGGGGCGTCTGGTCATCAATGGCATAGCCCCCTTCCTCTACGCGTAAGGCCTGCCCTTTTTTCGCAGAGCCACTTGCCGCCCATAAAGAGGCTTCTCTGGCAAGACTCGAGGGCATCAGCCCGATGGGGAGATTGTGGAGGGGGCGGGTGGAAAAAAGATGGACCACCCAGCCCGCGAGACCCGCAAGCAAAACCACCGTAATGAAAGAGGCCCCGATCTGGAGAAGAAAAAATGTGGTCAGCGCAATGCCCCACCAGAGCCTTCCGACGAGCACCCGTTGGGCCAGACGCACACTGGCGGTGAGCACGATCGCAAGCACCGCCGGTTTTAGGCCGTAGAGGAGGGCCTGCACCTCAGCCACCTGGCCATAATGCACATAGAGCCCCGCCATGGCCATCATGATGGCCAGTGAGGGGAGAATGACAAGAAGACCCGCCGCGAGGGCCCCCCAGGCCCCATGCAGCAGCCAGCCTATGTATGTCGCGAGTTGGTGGGACTCTGGCCCCGGCAGCACCATGGAAAAATTCAAGGCGTGCATAAAGCGCTGAGGCGAGATCCAGCGCCGCTTGACTACCAACTCTTGGTGCATCAAGGCGAGCTGCGCGGGCGGGCTCCCGAAAGAGATCCAGCCGAGAACAAACCAGAGACGCAGCGCCTGCAAGAACGAGACCGAATGTCGAGCGGCCGCATTCTCCGGTGCGGCGCCGCCATCGGGCGGCAGGAGTGCTTCAGCGGACAAGGAGTTGCTCGACATCTTGGGCAAGCTTTTCTGCGGTGATGTCGTGCGGCGCTACAAGCCGCAGTCTCCCCTCGGGGTCAAAGATGTAGGCGAAGGTGGTGTGGTCTATGGTGTAGGCCAGCGGGTCTTGTGGATTGGTAGCGGACGGTACTTTTTTAAAGTAGACCCGAAAATCTCTGGCCACGGCCTGTGTCTGTTCGATATTGCCGCGTAGTCCAACAAATTCCGGATCGAATGCGGCAAGAAATTTCGAGAGCGATTCCGGTGCATCCCGCTCGGGATCTACCGTAATAAATACAACTGCCAGCTCTTGGGCCTTCGGTCCCAGCAGCTTCTTGACCTCCAACATTTTGGTGAGATGGGTTGGGCATGCATCTGGGCAGTAGAGAAAGCCGAAGAAGACGGCAACCGCCTTTCCTCTGAAGTCGGAGATCGCGGTGGTCTTGCCCTGAAGATCGGGCAGTGAGAAGTCTTGCCCCCACTGCGCGCCCGTCACGTCCATGCTCTGAAACTGCGGGGGCTTGGGCGCGCAGGCCGCGACCGAGAGGAGAAAAAAGCTGGCGATAAGTCGCCCGGATAGACGGAGGGACAAGAATTTCATAAATGGCAGTATTTTACGGCCCTATGTCCTTAAATCGCCAAAATGCGGGGCCCGCGGACAGGCTTGGTCGTCCGCTTGTACGCTCTGTGGCCGTCATCGGGGGCGGACTCGCAGGGGTCTGCGTGGCACGTGCCTTGGCGCGCGCCGCGCATCGTGCGGATCGCGTCGATCTTGCGGTCACCTTGTTTGAGGCATCGGCCGGTCTTGCCATGGGTGCCTCGGCGGTTCCGGTGGCGGTTCTGCATCCCCTGGATTCTCGGGACAATAACCTTGCGAGCCAGTTCTATGCCCAGGGTGTGGAGACCACCATGGCCTGGGCCCGTGCACTTGGGGGTGCGGCCTCGGGTTGGGCCGATCTTTCTGGTGTCGATCAGTACACCGTGCCCGGCCTGAAGGCACCCAGCCGTCAGCCGGGGGGATGGGTGCAGCCCAGTAGTTTTATTCGTGCCTGTCTGGAGGACGTCCGTGCCCATCTCGGTGGTCGATTTCGTCTGGCCTTGGGCCAAGGGGTCGGACCCGGCCAATGGAAAGAACTCCAGGGCGGCTTTGACGCCGTGGTGGTTGCCTGCGCCGAGGATAGTCTTCTCGCCCAGGCGGGGCTCGCCCTTCAGCCCCTGGCAGGCCAACTCTCCTCATGGGCGATTGCCCCAGACCATCTGCCAGCCGTTTGCCAGCGCTTCCCACGCGTGGCCTGTGGCCAGGGTTTTGTGACACCAGTCATTGATGGTCGGATCTTTTTTGGTGCCACCTTTCATCGCGGGCGCCGCCAGACGGTTGTCACTGGTGAAGATCACCGTGCCAATCTCACGCAGCTTGAGGCGCTCTGGCCCCTGGCCGAACGCGCCTTTTTGTTCGATCCAGAGCGTCTTGGGGGATGGGCAGGCGTCCGGTTTGCGACGCGGGATCGGCTTCCGCATATTGGGCAGCCTGTCGCGGCCTCGGCCTATAAAGATGGCCATTCGTCCTGGCGGCTGGCCCGCTCGGTATCGCGACTCCAGCAGCTACCGCGTGACCCGGGAGTCTATGTCTTACTTGGCCTTGGCGCGCGGGGGCTCTCAACGGCGCCCCTCGGCGCGACTGCACTGGCCGCCGATCTGCTTGGGCTGCCCCCTGTGCTTCCTCCTCGGCTAAGAAACGCGGTAGATCCTGGGCGATTTGTCTTGCGAGAGCACGCACGGGCCCAGGGAGACGGTAGACTGGACGGGCCATGAACCTACAGCAACTGCGCGTTTTACGAGAAACCGTTCGTAATGACTTTAACCTGAGCGAGACAGCCCTTGCCCTCATGGGTTCTCAGTCAGGCATTAGTAAGGCTATTAAAGAACTGGAGGATGAGCTCGGGCTGGTCATTTTTGAGCGCAAGGGAAAGCGAATTCTCGGGCTGACGGCCCCTGGCCAGGCCATCGTCGCGCATGCAGAGCGTGCGCTCGAAGAGGTAGAAAATATGCGGCGGGTGGCCCAAAGGCTCGATCAGGCCGATGCGGGCCGGCTGGTCTTGGCCACGACGCATACCCAGGCGCGCTATTCCCTGCCCGAAATTGTGCGCGCCTTTCGTGCCCAATTTCCGAAAGTGCAACTGGCCCTGCGTCAGGCAAGCCCCCCTGAGATTGCAGGACTTCTTGAGACCGGTGTTGCCGATATTGCAATCGCTACCGAGTCGCTAAAGACCAATAGTCTTTTTGTGACCTTTCCCTTTTTTAAGTGGTACCACGGCGTGATCGTGCCCAAGGGGCACCCCCTGGCGGTACAGGCGTCGCGCGGCGAGCCTCTGTCGCTCCAGGCGCTTGCCGCACAGCCCATCATCACCTATCACGAGGGCTTTACCGGCCGCGGCATGATCGATGCCACCTTTGCCCGGGCAGGATTTCGGCCAGAGGTGGTGATGGAGGCTCTCGATGCCGATGTGATTAAGGCCTATGTCGCCCTCGGCATGGGCGTGGGGATTGTTGCCTCAGTGGCCTATGATGAGGAGTCGGATCGGGAGTTGTCGCTGATCGACGGCAGTGAAGTCTTTACGGAAAACACCACGGTGCTGGCGGTACGCCGTGGCAGACGGCTACCGGGGTATGCCATGCGCTTTATTCAACTCTGTGTGCGTGGCCTCACGGAGGAGGCACTGCAGCAGGCGGTGCAGTCTGTCGATCTGCCCGCGTAGCCTATTGGCGTGTCGTAGAGACCGCGTTTTTTCTTATTGAGAAAGAAGCTTATATGGCAGATTCCGTGGGTAGTCCCGCTGCGACAACGGCAACCGGGTCGTCAGAGTCTCTCTATGGGGCGACAACCGACCGCAAACCTTTTTCGATCTTAAGTCTCCGGTCGGCCCGCGAGCAGGGCCGCCGGATTGCCATGGTGACCTGCTACGACGCATCCTTTGCCCATGTCTTGAGCGAGGCCGGGGTCGACATGATTCTGATTGGAGACTCCCTGGGCATGGTGGTGCAAGGACATGATTCCACCCTGCCCGTGACTGTTGCCGACATTGCCTACCACACGGCCTGTGTCGCCCGTGCGCGGCCCCGTTCGATGGTTGTGGCCGATATGCCCTATGCGAGTTACCACGAGAGCCCCGAGCAGGCTTACCGCAATGCGGCAGTCTTGATGCAGTCCGGTGCCCAGATGGTCAAGATCGAAGGGGGTCTCTGGGTTGTCCCGACTGTGCAGTTCTTGGTACAACGGGGCATTCCTGTCTGTGCCCATCTGGGCCTCACGCCGCAGTCGGTACATGCCTTGGGGGGCTATCGGGTACAGGGCCGTGGGGCTGCCGGTGCCCAGATGATCGACGAGGCGCGGGCCTTGGCATCTGCAGGGGCCTCAGTCGTTCTTGTCGAATTAATTCCTTCGCCCCTGGGCGAGGCACTCACGGCTGCCTTATCGGTGCCCACGATTGGCATTGGCGCCGGTCCGGGCACCACGGGGCAGGTGCTCGTGCTGCATGACTTACTCGATGTCACACCGGGCCGTAAGGCGCGCTTTGTTAAAAACTATATGGCCCTCGGCGGTTCTGTACAGCGGGCGGTGGCCTTATTCGTGGAAGAGGTGAAGTCGGGCGTCTATCCCGGCCCGGAACACGGCTTTGCCGACTAGGCCTGCTGGAACCGATAGTGCCCGTTCTCGAATGACCGATGCACGATCTTGCGATGCCAGAGATGGTTCATGTGGGCGATGGTCTCGCCCATAGCGAAGGTAAATTGGTGAAAGTCCAGTGCCCTCGGAAAAAGCAGTGGCAGCACCTCGGCACAACTGCGCGGTTCTGCGCAATGGGAGAGAATTTTTTCCAGCCGCTCCTCATGATGGTCGTGTAGCTGCTGCAATCGTGTGTGCAGCCCGCCCGCATAGCCGTGCGCGCGTACGCGGTGCGCTGCCACGGCGGACTTCCCGGTGTCCGCGTTCAAGGGGAGTGTCGATGGTGCCGCCTGCATGCCAGGACCGCCAAACGGCTTTCCATGGGAAGGGAGCACCAGCACCGCATCGGCGAGCGGCTCAAAGTAGGTTAATGACTGCAGATACATGCCGAGCGGGTCGGCATCTGGCTCATGGGCCCAGACAGACATATTGGTCGAGATGCGCGGCAGCACCATATCGCCTGAGATAAGGACATGCAGGGCCTCGCAGTAGAGTGCTGCATGCTCCGGAGAATGGCCGTAGCCTGGGATGACAGTCCAGGAATGTCCGCCCATGAGAAATCTCTGGTGGGGAAGCAGTCGTTGGTAGCGCGAGGGGACACGCGGCACCAGTGACGGGAAGTGGCTTTTGCGTTTTTTGGCCTTGTCGTAGTCCTCCTGCGCCGACATGCCATGACGTCGAAAGTGCTCGGCCATGGTGGCGATTTCTCCATCGGGCGCCGCCTCTGATTCCTGCGCCATGGCCTTGGAGGAGAAGATCCGTCCGGTGGTAAATTCACCGAGAGTCATCCAGAGCGGGGCCTGCCAGGCGCCAGCCGGCTGATCTTCTTCGGGGAGTCCCTCGCAGAGCCAGTAGGCCAGCCCAAGATGGTCTGGGTGCATATGGGTACAAACGACCCGCACGATCGGCCGTCCACCGAATTTCTTCGCAATCAAACCCCGCCAATGGGCACGTGTCTCGGGCGTAGAGACCCCTGTGTCGATGACCGTAAAACCCGCCTGCCCCTCAAAGACATCTTCGATCAACCAGAGATTGATATGGTCGAGCGCAAAGGGCAGCGGCATCCGAATCCACCAGATTCCTGGTGCAACGGCCTGCCATTCTTCGGGGCCAGGAATATCGAGACTGGCGTAATGGATTTGCGATTCTGCGTGGTTCATAAAATAGGTGCTTTTGGTATACAGAGTTTATGATTCTAGAGGACGCGTCGGAGAAACAGCCAGGATAAAGAATTAGCCAGAGAAAGACAGGGAGGGCTTCATGAAAGTCATGGTGACGGTAAAGCGGGTGGTGGACTACAACGTAAAGGTCCGGGTGAAACCCGATGGCTCTGATGTAGATATTGCCAATGTCAAGATGAGTATGAACCCCTTTGATGAAATCGCGGTAGAGGAAGCGGTTCGTCTCAAAGAGAAAGGCCTGGCCTCAGAAATTGTGGTGGTCACCTGTGGCACAGCGGCAAGTCAAGATGTGCTTCGCACCGCCTTTGCCATGGGCGCCGACCGTGGGGTTCTGGTGGAGTCTGCCCAGCCCTTGCAGCCGCTTGCAGTGGCAAAGGTGCTTAAGGCCCTTTTTCAGAAGGAGCAGCCGGGGCTCATTATCATGGGCAAGCAGGCCATCGATGACGACAGTAATCAGACCGGTCAAATGTTTGCCGCGCTCGCAGGGTTGCCGCAGGCCACCTTTGCTTCGAAGCTCGATATTGAGGGCAGTCGGGCGCAGGTGACCCGTGAGGTGGATGGGGGGCTACAGACCATTTCGGTAGCGCTGCCCGCGGTGGTGACCACCGATCTGCGGCTTAACGAGCCGCGGTATGTCACTCTGCCCAACATCATGAAGGCGAAGAAAAAGGAGATTGAGACGATTGCCGCAGAGAGCCTCGGCCTCGATCTTGCGCCACGCCTGCGTCTTGTAAAAGTCGCCGACCCGCCGGGGCGTTCCGCAGGCATTAAGGTCGACTCTGTCGATACGCTCATTGAAAAGCTCAAGAACGACGCAAAGGTGATCTAAATGCAGGTACTCGTTATTGCAGAACATGACAACCAGTCGCTCAATGCGGCAACGCGCACAGCGGTGGCTGCAGCCCAGGCCCTGCTAGAGGCCGGTGGAGGAGGTCAGATCCATCTGCTGGTGGCGGGCGAAGGGTGTGGTTCGGCAGCCCAGGCAGCCTCCAGGCTTGCGGGTGTGGCTGAGGTGATACAGGCAGAGGGTCCTTCCCTCAAAGAGGGGCTCGCAGAGGATCTGGTAGATCAGATCCTCGTCGAGGTGCGTGCGCAGGGCTATCAGGCCATCGTATTTCCGGCCACGACCAGCGGAAAGAATCTCGCCCCTCGCCTCGCGGCTCTGCTCGATGTTGCTGCCATTTCAGATGTCACCCGGGTGATTGATGCCAAGACCTTCGAGCGGCCGATCTATGCAGGCAATGTGATTGCCACGGTAGAGTCCTCCGACCCGATCTTGGTGCTTACGGCGAGAACGACCGCATTTGCCCCGATCGCTGATGGCAGTGTTGCCGCCCCAGTGAGAACCTTAGCCGCCCAAGCGGCCTCGTCACGGTCGTCTTTCGTAGGCCAGTCGCTTTCGAAATCCGACCGTCCAGAACTGGCCTCGGCCAAAGTCGTCGTCTCTGGCGGGCGGGCCTTGGGCTCTGCCGAGAAGTATCGAGAGCTTCTCGAACCCCTGGCCGACCGCCTCGGGGCTGCCTTGGGCGCCTCGCGTGCGGCGGTAGATGCGGGCTATGCCCCGAACGATTTTCAGGTCGGCCAGACGGGCAAGGTGGTCGCGCCCCAGCTCTACATTGCCATTGGGATGTCCGGTGCAATTCAGCATCTGGCTGGCATGAAAGACTCTAAAGTGATCGTGGCGATCAACAAAGATCCCGATGCGCCCATTTTTCAGGTCGCAGACTACGGTCTGGTGGCAGACCTCTTTGAGGCCGTTCCCGAATTGACCGCCAAACTCTAAAACTACAAGGCGCGTTGCGCCAGCGAAGGAGTAGACCATGCCCGTCGAATACCAGGCCCCGACCCGGGACATGCAGTTTGTCATTGAAGAGTTGGCGCCTTTTCAGCGGGTAGCGCAGCTGCCCGGCTGTGAGGAGTTCTCGGCCGATCTGGTACAGGCCGTCTTGGAGGAGGCCGGTAAGTTCGCCCACGGGGTCTTGTCGCCCATGAACTGGCCGAGCGATCGGCAGGGTGCACGGCTCCTTGAGGGCCATCGCGTGCAGACCTCGCCGGGTTACAGCGATGCCTATTTGCAGTTTGTGGGCGATGGATGGCATGGACTGTCTGGCAGCACCGCCTACGGCGGGCAGGGTCTGCCAGAGCTATTGGCGACAGCCATTAGCGAAATGTGGCAGTCGGCCTGCATGTCATTCGCCCTCTGTCCGATGCTCACTGCGGGCGCGATTCATGCCATAGAAAGCCACGGTTCTGAGGAACAGAAGCACCGCTATCTGGAGAAGATGGTTTCAGGCCAGTGGAGCGGTACCATGAATCTGACGGAACCGCAGGCGGGGTCGGATCTCGCCGCGGTTACCACCAAGGCGGTGCCGGTATCGGGCCCCCAGGGAGAGTACTACCGCATCAGTGGCACTAAGATTTATATCACCTACGGAGAGCACGATCTCGCGGAAAACATTATTCACCTGGTCCTTGCGCGGCTGCCGGATGCACCCGCAGGGGTGAAGGGCATCTCGCTCTTTATTGTCCCGAAATACCTCGTGCAGAGTGATGGATCGCTGGGGGATCGTAACGATGTCCGCTGCATTTCACTCGAACACAAACTCGGGATTCATGGCAGCCCCACCTGCGTCATGAGTTATGGGGAGAAGGACGGGGCGGTCGGCTATCTGGTGGGTGAGGCCAATCGGGGACTCGAGTACATGTTCACCATGATGAACCATGCACGACTGCAGGTGGGGGTTCAGGGAATCTCGATTTCCGACCGCGCCTACCAGCAGGCGCTCTGGTATGCCCATGACCGTGTGCAGGGTAAGGTGCATGGGTTTGGCGATGAGACCCGGCCCATCGCAGACCATCCTGATGTCCGTCGCATGCTCGCGAGTATGAAGGCACGCACCGAAGCGATGCGGGCCCTTGGCTACGAGGCGGCGGCCTATCTCGACCTAGCGGCACGCACCGAAGATCCTGCGCAGGCCAAGCTCGCGCAGGCCCGTGTCGATTTTCTCATTCCGATTGTGAAGGCCTGGTGCACCGAGCAGTCGATCGACATCAGTTCACTGGGCGTGCAGGTGCACGGGGGTATGGGCTACATAGAAGAGACGGGAGCCGCCCAGCATTTTCGTGACGCCCGCATTACAACCATTTATGAGGGCACCACGGCGATTCAGGCCAACGACTTTCTTGGGCGCAAACTTCTGAAAGATAAGGGCGCTGAACTGATGCGTCTGGTACAGGAGATTGACAAGACCGCCCAATTTTTGCGGTCTGCCGACCATCCAGGATGTAAGCGCTTCGGAGAAATTCTTGCGCGCGCGGCTAAGGTCTGGGCCGAGGCGGCCCAGGCGGCGATCGCCGCATACGCCAGTAGTCCCGCCGCAAGCTTTTTTGGCTCGGTGCCGCTACTCATGCTCTCGGGCTATGTGCTGGGTGGGCATATGATGGGGCGTGCGGCGCTGATTGCGCTTCCGAAGCAGCAGCAGGAGCCGTTCTATGCCCAGAAATTGGCGTCGGCCTGTTTTTATGCAAGCCATGTGCTTGCCCCTGCCTTAGGGATAGCAGAGGCTGTCCATGCGTCTGCCACAGGCCTGGATGAGGCCCAGCGGTGCACTGCACCCGACTGATTCGTATCGGTCGTTAACCTGCCAGCATCTTCAGTGCGAAACCAATAAAGCAGAGGCTCACCACGACGATACCCGATGAGGACCATCGTGGATGCGTCTCGAAGACCGACTGGAGTCGTAACCCTGCAAAAATCAGCAGGGTCAGGTAGGCAAGACTTACGATCTGAACCACGACACCGAGCGCGAGATAGGCCAGCGCCGGCGTGGCTGCGTCGGCCCGGACAAACTGGGTGAAGAAGGCGAGAAAAAACAAGATCGCCTTGGGGTTGGTGAGTGACAGACCCAGCGCCTTGAGATACGGAAGGCGAAGGCCTGTAACGCCCGCCTGGGTGATCTGTTTCTGAAGGGTTGGGGACGGCGCATCCCCATTCGTGAGACTCTGGGCCGGCAGGTTGCCCGCGGCTGCGTTGCCCGATGGGGTTTGTTGGATTTGTTGTGGCCAGCGCCGCCACCCTTCTCTTAAGAGCTGCAGGCCAATCCAGGCCAGGTAGAGGGCGCCGATGGCCTTAAAGATTTCAAAACCCCGAGGAAAGAGACTCATAAGAGAGGCCGCACCTGAGGCGGTGGCAATCATGAGAAGGGTATCGCCCGAAAAAATACCAAAGGCGGCGGCCCATCCGCTGCGATGACCGAGTTGTGCCGAGGCCGTAAGAACGTAGAGAGAGTTTGGCCCGGGTAGGAGCACGATAAAGATCGTACCCAGGAGAAACTCCAAGAAGTTTTGTATACCGAGTTCTTGCAAAGCTGGGCTTAGTTTTTTACAGGCGTTGGCGTTTCTGCATGCACCAGCGGTGCAAGTCTGGCTAAGGTAAGCCCCTCGGTAACGATATCGCCTTCTTTACAGAGTAGAGCTTCGACAACGCCATCCCGGGGGGCAGAGACGAGGAACTCCATCTTCATCGCGGAAATTACCAGGAGTGCTTCGCCCTTTTGAACGGTGGCCCCCGGCCCGACATGGACACGCATTACCTGTCCGGGCATGGGGGCCGTCAGAGAGGCCTCTGCATCGTCGTCGAGTTGGCCTGTCGCATAGGGGTCATCCCACTGTAGGAGGACGTCATCGTCTTCCGTCCAGAGATGCAGGCGGATTGTGGGCTGCCTCTCCCAATCGGCCCATCCATGCAGCACCTGACCCCGCCAGCAAACCGCGAGCTGCCGTGGCGATTCTGTGGGAAGGAGATCAATGGGGTCGAGGGCCTCACCGAGTCCGATTGCCAGTGGTGCCCACTGCACCGTGACAGACCAGTCCTCGGCATCACGGGAGAGCCGTAAGCTGCGCTGGGCTGGCGCTGTAATACGAAATGCATTGGGCAGACTCCAGGGATCCGGACTCTGGTCCCGGCTAGTGTGGTCTGTCGGGCTAAGCGGCCCTGCACTCGCCCATGGGCCCGATTGCAGGGCTGCGGCAACCGCCAGCACAAGATGCTGATCAGACAGCGGCCGTGGTGCGGTCAGTGTGGTCTGGTGTGACGCAATGACCGCCGTCGAGAGTTCGGCATTCTGAAAGGCTGGCAGCGCCAGGAGCCGAGAGAGAAACCGCAGGTTGGTTGTAGGCCCGGCAAGATGGGTCTGCGCGAGGGCCTGTTGGGCCCGCGCAATGGCCGTTGGCCGATCCTCACCCCAGCAGATGAGCTTGGCGATCATGGAATCGTAATAGGGGCTGACTGTGTCGCCTTCCCTGAGCCCGCTGTCGATACGCACCTCGCCAGCGATCTCCGGTGCCATGGCATACCGTGTCATGCGTCCGGTAGAGGGCATAAAGTCGCGGCTTGGGTCTTCGGCGCAGAGCCGCAGTTCGATGGCGTGGCCATGACAGCGAATCTGGTCTTGGGTCAGAGGCAGAGATTCACCGCGGGCCACACGGATCTGCCATTCCACCAAATCCAGGCCGGTGATCATCTCGGTGACGGGATGTTCAACCTGTAGTCGGGTGTTCATCTCCATGAAGTAGCAGGCGCCCGCACGGCCATCAGGAAGGGCCTCGGCAATAAACTCCACCGTGCCTGCGCCCGTGTATCCGATTGCCTGGGCAGCCCGCACGGCAATAGCACCGAGCGAGGCCCGTTGCTCGGCTGTCAAGAGCGGTGCCGGCGCCTCTTCTATGACCTTCTGGTGCCGTCGTTGCATGGAGCAGTCACGCTCAAAGAGATGGACAACCTGGCCATGGGTGTCGCCAAAGACCTGCACCTCGATATGACGCGCAGAGGATAGGTAACGTTCGAGTAAGACGTGGTCATTTCCAAAGCTTGAGAGCGACTCTCGCTTGCATGAGGTCAGCGCGGCGGCAAACTCTTCGGCGGCCCGCACGATGCGGATGCCTCTTCCACCCCCACCCGCCGAGGCCTTAATAAGCAGCGGAAAGCCGACTTTTTCTGCCTGCGCAAGCAGGCCCTCTGGGGACTGGTCTTCTCCGTTGTATCCGGGCACCAGGGGGACGCCCGCCTTCTGCATGATTTCCTTGGCCGCAGACTTCGAGCCCATCGCCTCGATGGCCTGGGCGCTGGGACCAATAAAGACAATGCCTGCAGATGTACAGGCCTGTGCAAACCCGGGATTTTCTGAGAGGAACCCGTAGCCCGGGTGGATCGCCTGCGCCCCCGTTGATTGGGCCGCAGCGATGAGAACCGGAATGTTCAGGTAGCTGGCTTTGGGCTCTGAGGCCCCGATAGCGATGGCCTCATCGGCCAGTTGCACATGCCGGGCAGTCCGGTCTGCTTCCGAATAGACGGCCACACTGCGTATGCCCATCTTCCGGCAGGTGGCAATCACCCGACAGGCGATCTCGCCGCGATTGGCAATGAGAATCTTGGTAAGGGGGCGACTCGTTGTGGCTGTCATGACCTCGCCTTACATGCGGAAGAGGCCGAAACGGGTCTCGGGAATGGGCGCGTGCAGGCTCGCAGCAATGCCCAGTGCTAAGACCTGGCGGGTATCGATCGGATCGATAATGCCATCGTCCCAGAGTCGTGCCGACGCATAGTAGGGGTGCCCCTCCCGCTCATATTTTTCTCGAATCGGGGCCTTAAATGCGTCCTCCTCTTCAGGAGTCCAGCGCTGTCCTTGCGCTTGGAGGTTGTCGCGACGGAGTGTGGCCAAGACACTGGCGGCCTGCTCGCCGCCCATGACCGAGATGCGTGCGTTGGGCCACATCCACAAAAGCCGGGGGCTAAAGGCGCGGCCACACATGCCGTAATTGCCTGCCCCAAACGAGCCCCCGATAATGACGGTGAACTTTGGGACGGCGGCTGTGGCCACCGCGGTAACAAGCTTGGCCCCATTTTTGGCGATTCCCTCGTTTTCGTACTTCCTGCCGACCATAAATCCTGTAATGTTTTGCAGGAAGACGAGCGGGATCTTGCGCTGGCAGCAGAGTTCAATAAAGTGCGCCCCCTTCTGTGCACTCTCTGAAAAGAGAATGCCGTTGTTCGCAACGAACCCCACGGGCATGCCATGCAGATAGGCAAACCCGGTTACGAGTGTGGTGCCATACCGCGCCTTGAATTCCTCAAAGTCTGAGTCGTCCACAATACGGGCAATAATCTCGCGCACATCAAACGGCTGTCGTGCATCGGTTGGAATGATTCCATAGAGTTCTTTAGGGTCATAACGGGGCGGACGCGGCGGCACGGCATGAGAAAAATCTGGCTTCGCGCGATTGAACTTCGCCACGATGTCGCGGGCGATGCGCAGGCTATGCCCATCATGGGTCGCATAGTGGTCGGCAACGCCTGAGAGACGGGTGTGTACATCCGCACCCCCAAGGTCTTCGGCCGTAACTACTTCACCGGTTGCGGCCTTTACCAGGGGAGGGCCCCCAAGAAAAATAGTGCCCTGGTCTTTCACGATAATCGACTCATCACTCATGGCGGGAACATAGGCGCCCCCCGCGGTGCATGAGCCCATGACGACTGCGATCTGTGGAATAGACTTGGCCGACATGGTGGCCTGGTTAAAAAAGATGCGCCCAAAGTGGTCGCGGTCCGGAAAGACCTCGTCTTGGTTGGGAAGGTTGGCCCCTCCCGAATCGACAAGGTAGATGCACGGAAGGTTGTTCTGCTCGGCGATCTCCTGGGCCCGAAGATGCTTCTTCACGGTCAAGGGATAGTAGGTGCCCCCTTTGACGGTGGCGTCGTTACAGACAATCACACAGAGTGCGCCACTGATACGCCCCATGCCGGTAATGATTCCAGCCCCGGGTGCGGCATCGGAGCCGTCCTTTTCCAGATAGACCCCGTGTGCAGCCAGGGGGGAAAACTCGAGAAAGGGACTCCCGGGGTCTAAGAGCAGCTCAATACGATCTCTCGGAAGCAGCTTTCCGCGTGCGAGATGTTTTTTTCGCGGGCCATCGCCACCGCCCAAGGCCGCCGTGGCCAACCTCTTCTTGAGATCGTCGACCAGCGACTGCATTGCGCGGGCGTTTGCCTGAAACGCCTCACCGCGGGGGTTGGTCTGGCTCTGTAGCAGGGGCATCGGGCCTACTGCGTCTCGGCAAAGAGTTCGCGGCCGATGAGCATGCGCCGTATTTCACTGGTACCCGCGCCAATCTCATAGAGCTTGGCATCACGCCAGAGCCGGCCTGTGGGGTACTCATTGACATAGCCGTTGCCCCCGAGTACCTGGATGGCTTCACCGGCCATCCAGGTGGCCTTCTCTGCACAATAGAGAATGACCCCAGCAGCATCTTTGCGGACCGCCCGGTGATGCCCGTGCTCGGCATCGAGCCGGTCGAGTCGTTGGCCCACGGCATAACAGTACGCACGGCAGGCCGACAGTGTGGTGTACATATCTGCAATCTTGCCCTGCATAAGTTGAAACTGGCCAATGGGCTGCCCAAACTGTTTGCGGTCATGGATGTACGGAACCACCACATCCATGCAGGCAGCCATGATGCCTAAGGGGCCAGCAGCCAGAACCGCGCGCTCATAGTCCAGCCCACTCATCAGCACCTTGACCCCACCGTTGTATGCACCCAGGATATTTTCTTTGGGTACCGCAACGTCCTGAAATACAAGTTCGCCCGTGTGGGAGCCGCGCATTCCAAGCTTGTCGAGTTTCTGGGCGACGGAGAATCCCCTCATTCCTTTTTCTACCAAAAAGGCGGTGATCCCCATCGCGTGCTTATCAGGTTCGGTCTTGGCATAGACCACGAGCACATCGGCATCGGGCCCATTGGTGATCCACATTTTTGTGCCGTTTAATCGGTAGTGGCTACCCTCATCGACAGCCCGTAGCGCCATGCTGACCACATCGGAGCCTGCCTGCGGCTCACTCATGGCCAGGGCCCCCACGGCCTCTCCGGAGATGAGTGCGGGCAGATATTTGGCCCGCTGCGCGGCAGTGCCATTGCGCATGATCTGATTGACACAGAGATTAGAGTGCGCACCGTAGGAGAGTCCCACGGAGGCCGAGGCACGGGAAATTTCTTCCATCACTACCATGTGGGCGAGATATCCCATGTCGGCCCCGCCATAGTCGACCGATGCGGTGACGCCTAGCAGGCCCAGGCTACCCATCTTCTTCCAGAGGTCCATCGGGAACTGATCGGTTCGATCGATCTCGGCCGCGCGGGGGGCGATTTCTTTTTGCGCAAAATCGGCAACTGCTTCGCGCAGCGCATTGATCTCCTCGGGAAGTCCAAAGTCGAAGTCCTGAAGCTGGGCCACAGTCATGCCTTTCTACGATGGTTTTCTTAACGTTAACGTTAACGTTAACCTTGCGGATCGTCAAGCAATCAGGTCAGAATAGCTGCGCCATGACCGACGAACCTATTCACCATCCTGATGCGGAACTTGTGCTGCGGGTCGTTCCCATGCCCGCTGATGCCAATGCCAATGGCGATATTTTCGGGGGCTGGGTCATGGCGCAGGTAGATATCGCAGGCAGCGTGCCTGCGGTGCGCCTTGCCAAGGGGCGGGTCGCCACCGTGGCGGTCAACAGCTTTCACTTCAAGCAGCCGGTCTCGGTCGGTGATCTGCTCTCGTTCTGGGCGCGGGTGGTGAAAGTGGGGGTGAGTTCGGTCACTGTGCATGTCGAGGTCTCTGCCGAGCGTCACCCCGAAGATCCGATCTTGGTGAAGGTGACGGATGCGATCCTGACGTATGTGGCTATCGACCGCTCTGGGCAGAAACGTCCGCTGCCTAGCCTTGTGCAGTAGCGCGATTAAAGCCGTGCACCCTTGGACCCACGCGAACGCTGTCGTCACTGCGGGCCGCCTGGTAATGACTGAAGTTTCTAACCTCTCAAGGAGAACCGATGGCCGTTCATATCAACCCCGCACAGGTCTCTGTGTCCATTCCTGACCCCAAGAGTGTCGACCTTGCGATTCAGTCCCGTTTCTCGGCGCGGGCTTTTCTCCCACAACCCGTCGAGCACAGGCTGATCGAAGAGATTCTCTCGGTCTCGGCACGTGCGCCGTCGGGGGTAAATACCCAGCCATGGAAGGTCTATGTCTTGCAGGGGGCGGCGTTACAGAGACTGGTAGATCAGGTTTGTGCGGCGCACGATCTCGTCTACCGTGAGCCTGAGCGGGCCAAAGACTTTCCTCGGGACTATGACTATTACCCACTGCAGTGGCCGCCCGTGTACCTTGAGCGCCGACGGGAAAACGGCTGGGGACTCTATGGCCTTCTGGGGATCGGCAAGGGGGACAAAGACAAGATGCATGCCCAACACCAGAAGAACTATCGCTTCTTTGGCGCACCGGTCGGTCTCATGTTTACCGTGGACCGGGCCCTGGCCGCAGGTTCTCTGGTCGACTACGGCATGTTTCTGCAATGCATCATGATTGCCGCGCGGGCCCGCGGGCTACACACCTGCCCGCAGGCAGCCTGGAATGATTTCGCGCCACTGGTTCGCGAAGCGATCGGTGCCGGAGCCCACGAGTCCGTTGTCTGTGGCATGGCCCTGGGGTATCTCGACCCGAATGATCCTGTGAATAGTTTCGACGCCGGGCGGGTGGACGCCGGGACGTTCACACAGTGGTTGTCTGCCTAAGGCAGGGTCATCACTAGGCTGTCAGTCGTTAGGGCATGTGGTACTTTCGCCCAATGTCTTTAGCCATGACGACTATTTCGGAATGACGGACCACTCTATCCAGGGGTCGTTGCCCATGGCGGCGGCCTCCTCTTCACCCTTGCGATTCGTGACTGCGGCCTCGCTGTTCGATGGCCACGACGCCTCAATCAGTATTGTTCGGCGCATCCTGCAAGACCAGGGATGCGAGGTCATTCACCTCGGACATAACCGGTCCGTTGCAGAAATTGTTGATGCGGCGATTCAGGAAGATGCCCACGGCATTGCGGTCTCGAGTTACCAAGGCGGGCACGTTGAGTTCTTCAAGTTTATGGTCGACAGGCTCCGTAGTCAGGGCGCAGGCCATGTGAGGGTCTTTGGGGGCGGTGGCGGCGTTATCGTTCCGGCCGAACGAGAAGAACTAATGGCCTACGGTGTCGAGTGCATCTACAGTCCAGAAGATGGCCAGCGCCTCGGACTCGCCGGCATGATCACCGACATGATGGACAGGGCCCGTCGGGCCGTCCGAGCGCCCCGATTGGCCGAATCCCTTATTGAGACGCTGTATGGCGCCGGCCGCTACGAATCTGCTGCTGCGCCTGCGCTGGCAGAGCTCATCAGCCAGGCAGAAAACGCGGTGTTGTCCGCCCCAGAGCGCGCGCTCTTGTCGCAGCGTGCCGCCCAGCGCACTATGCCTGTCCTCGGCGTGACGGGCACAGGCGGGGCAGGCA
>JBEDFV010000165.1:0-8632 GCA_041175005.1 Pseudomonadota bacterium | reverse complement strand
GGCCATCACCGCGGTCGCGCCCGCCACGGGGCTCTCGGCCCTCACGCCCCTCGCGGGGCTCTTTTGCCTCGCGTGGTTCCCGGGGTTCCCGCATTTCCTTGGGCTCGCGCGCCGTGGGCTCTTTTGCCTCGCGTGTCGCGTTGTCTCTGCCGCCTCGGCCACTACGGCCGTCTTTGGCGTCACGCGGCTCACGTGGTTCGCGCGGCTCCTTGGCATCCTTACCTTTGGCGCCCGAGTTGTTTGCCCCGTCCGTTCGACCCTCACCACGATCGCGGTCTCGCCGCCGGTCTTGACCGCGGCCGTTGCGCGATGTACCGCCACCGGATTCGCCGCGTCCCGAGCGGCCAGAGGAGACTGGCTTCGCGCGCGCGGGGGCCTCGGGTTCGGATTTAAAGATGGCAAAAAGTCTGGACCAGAAAGACGGCGTTGCCTCCGCCGCAGCCTCCCGTTGTGGTGCGGGCGTTGCCGGGGTAATACCCTTGACGACCGCTTCCTGCCGGGGCTTGGCCGCGACCTGGTCTTCCTTCTTGGCCGTGTAGGGCGATTCCGAGACAGGCTGGTCTGCCATGGCATAGCTTGCCTTGGTGTCCTCGAGCCGTGGATCGTCATGCCGAAGACGCTCTATGGTGTAGCTCGGCGTCTCAATAAACTTGTTGGGGATCAGTACGATGGTGACCTTTAGGCGCGCCTCGAGCTTGGCAATATCTGTACGTTTTTCATTGAGAAGGAAGCTCGCCACCTCAACGGGTACCTGCACATGGACGGCTGCTGTCCCTTCCTTCATGGCCTCTTCCTGCAGGATGCGCAGAATATGCAGGGCGCTGGAGTCAATATCGCGAATCACGCCCGTGCCGTTACAACGGGGGCAGGTAATGTGCGAGCCCTCGTTCAGGGCCGGCCGCAGGCGCTGGCGTGAGAGTTCCATGAGGCCAAAACGCGAGATCTTGCCCATCTGTACCCGGGCTCGGTCATGATGCAGGGCATCCCGTAGTCTTTGCTCCACCTCGCGTTGGGCCTTGGCCGACTCCATGTCGATGAAGTCGATCACAATCAGCCCCCCAAGGTCACGCAGCCGCAGCTGTCGACCCACCTCATCGGCGGCCTCAAGGTTGGTACGTAGCGCTGTCTCTTCAATGTCCGACCCGCGGGTGGAACGGGCCGAGTTCACATCGATAGCGACCAGCGCCTCGGTATGGTCGATGACCAGGGCACCGCCCGAGGGCAGCTGCACCATTCGGGAATAGGCGGTCTCGATCTGATGCTCGATCTGAAACCGGGAATACAAGGGAACATCGTCGCGATAGCGCTTCACCCGTGGCGCGAGATCGGGCATCACATGGAGCATGAACTGCCGGGCCTGCTCATAGATGTCATCGGTATCGATCAGAATCTCGCCAATGTCGGGGTGGAAGTAGTCGCGGATCGCGCGAATGACAAGGCTGGATTCTTGATAAATCAGATAGGCACCAGACTGCAGAGAGCGGGCATCGTCGACCGCCTTCCAGAGTTGTAGCAGGTAATTTAGGTCCCACTGCAACTCATCCACAGTGCGCCCAATACCGGCGGTGCGGGCGATCATGCTCATGCCACCTGGCACCTCAAGCTGGTCCATGGCGTCTTTGAGCTCCTGCCGGTCTTCCCCTTCGATGCGACGCGATACGCCGCCCCCGCGGGGGTTATTGGGCATGAGCACAAGGTAGCGGCCGGCCAGCGAGATAAAGGTGGTTAAGGCCGCCCCTTTATTACCGCGCTCCTCTTTTTCGATCTGCACCAGCAGTTCGGTGCCCTCGGAGATCGCGTCCTGAATTCGGGCGCGACCCACATCAACCCCCGGCTTAAAGTATTCGCGGGCGATCTCTTTGAAGGGCAGGAACCCGTGGCGTTCTTCGCCGTAATTCACAAAGCAGGCCTCTAGGCTGGGCTCCACCCGCGTGACCACGCCCTTGTAAATATTGCTTTTGCGCTGTTCGCGCCCTGCGGTTTCAATATCCAGGTCAACGAGGCGTTGGCCGTCGACAATAGCCACGCGCAACTCCTCAGAGTGCGTGGCGTTAAACAACATACGTTTCATTCAGACATCTCCCAAACAACCCCGGACCGCACGCACAATCAAGCGCGTATTGGCGGGGCAACGCCGATTAGGATCGGCAAAAGAGCGTCTGAGAGTAGGGCAGTGGAGGCCTGTTTAGTCGAGCAGAGCCGGGCCCACCAGAATGTGGCGGGCGGATCGAACGGGGGAACCTGTGGGAGCATGTAAGCGCATCCGCCAGCAAGGGGGCGCACCTAGAAATCCTGACAATGGAAACATCCACCAAATTCATATGATCGATTCTGATCGTCTTTCGGGGCCGGGCCGCACTCTCTGTCGCGCTCCACGGACTAAAAATCATTCTGAGCGCTGACTCATCGGATGTACACAACATGGAACACGTCCGGAATTCAGCGGATCAGGCCTTTTCCTGTAAGGCTGAGGCATAGTATACCCAAGATCCTTCAAAAACCCTTTTTCTGACTGACTCTTACCTTTGACTCTTGATTCTGTGGCGGCTTCTTCTGCCGCTGGCTCCCCCGATCGCCGCGTCTTGGTCACCGATGATGCCGACGGCCAGAGAATTGATAATTTTCTGATCACCCACTTCAAGGGCGTGCCCAAGACGCGGGTCTATCGAATGCTGCGTACCGGGGAGGTTCGGGTGGATGGCGGACGGGTGAAGGCCGATTTCCGGCTCAAGGCAGGTCAGTGGCTAAGGCTGCCGCCCATTCGGGTACCAACGCCTGCAGAGCAGTCCGCGCAGTCAACACGCCGCCTGGCAGAGCAGGCGGTCGAGTTTTCCTACCGTCTGGCCCCTTTGTTTGAGGGTCAGGGACTGCTGGCTGTGCATAAGCCCCCCGGAATTGCGGTGCATGGTGGCAGTGGGGTCTCCCTTGGCGTCATTGAGGCCTTGCGGGCCACGCGGCCGGCCGGTTTTCTCGAACTCGTGCATCGCCTCGATCGCGATACTTCGGGTGTCTTATTGCTGGCCACAGCCCGCAAAGCCCTTCTGCACACCCACCGACAACTCCAAGAGGGCCGCATGCGCAAGCAGTATCTGGCCTGTGTGCTGGGAAATTGGCAGGCCACAGGCCAGGCCGACCAGCCCATGCGCCAGCCGCTACGAAAAACGGTGGCCCCCAACGGAGAACGCTGGGTCCATGTGCATCCTGACGGGCAGCCCTCAGTCACCCGCGCCCGGCTTCTGTCGTCTGCCGAGCATCCGCAACTTGGCCCAGTCAGCCTATTACTCTGCGAACCCCTGACCGGACGTACCCATCAGATTCGGGTCCACCTGATGGATCGCGGCTGTCCAATTGTTGGGGACGTGAAATACGGACCGGAACAGGCGAGCCTCCCCGCATTACATTCCGGGGGCGCGGGAGGGGGCCGTCGGCCTCGCCGTATGATGCTGCATGCCTGGAAGCTTTCGATTGATCTGCCGCATGATGGGGAATCGTCAAGGCAGACCATTACTGCGGACCCGGACGAGGATTTTGTGCATCGACTAACAGAGTTGGGGCTGACATGGCCGGCCCGGTAAGGCGCCCCGAGGTGGTCATCTTTGACTGGGATGGCACCCTGGTCGACTCCACGCAGACCATCGCCCAGGCGATTCGTCTCTCGTGCGAAGACTTGGGCCTAGAGGTCCCCAGCATGGCAGACGCCCAATATGTCATTGGCCTTGGGCTGCAAGACGCTCTGCGCCGCGTGGCGCCCGGCCTTCCGCCAGAGCGGGCGCCGGAATTGAGTATGCGGTTTCGCCATCACGATCTTTCGCGAGACCAGCTTTTGGTACCTTTTGAAGGTATCAGAGACCTGTTGTCTGATTTACAGGCGGCGGGGGTTGTGATGGCGGTGGCCACGGGGAAGTCCCGCCAGGGATTAGAGCGCGCCTTCGACACCACCCAGACCCGCGGCTTTTTTACCACCTCACGCTGTGCAGATGAGTCGGTACCGAAGCCTGGCCCTGAGATGGTCCTAGAGATCTGCGCGACCCTTGATCTCGACCCGGCCTTAGCCCTTGTGGTGGGTGATACTACCCATGACATCGGTATGGCCCATTCGGCCGGTGCCCAGGCGCTGGCGGTGACATACGGGGCACATGAGAAAGAGTCCCTCATGCGGCTCGCGCCCGTCGACTGCCTGGATACCGTCGTCGACCTACATCAATGGGTTCGTACCCACATCTTGCATCACGCCTGAGACTTCACAAAAGGTTCTTGCCATGGACACACAGACCAACGACAACCCTGCTGAGACCGTTACCAG
Organism: Pseudomonadota bacterium; assembly: GCA_041175005.1. GTDB lineage: Bacteria > Pseudomonadota > Gammaproteobacteria > Burkholderiales > Burkholderiaceae_A > Hahnella. The sequence continues at coordinate 4,329 of JBEDFV010000165.1, read as the reverse complement.
CCAGACGATGGAGCGCATTCTCTTGGCGCACCTTCAGGAGCAGCGTCAGGCGCGTCGCTGGGCCATGGGCAGACGCATACTCACCCTGCTGGTCTTGCTCTTCATCGTTGGCGTGGCTGGCCAGTCTTTTTCCGAGTTTCCTGAGGCCAGCGGACCAACCGGCAGGCATACAGCGGTGATCAGCCTGACCGGCGCCATTGAGGTCGATGGAGAGGTCGATGCGGGCCAGATCAATGAGTCGCTGCGACTGGCCTTCGATGAGCCCATGGCCGCGGGCATTATCCTGCGCATGAATACGCCAGGGGGCAGCCCCGTGCAGTCAGCCTTGATCTACGACGAGATCCGTCGGCTGCGTGGTCTCAACCCAGACAAGCAGGTCATTGCGGTGGTCGAAGATGTCTGCGCTTCGGGCGGCTATTACATTGCTGCCGCCGCCGACCAGATTCTGGTGAGTCGCTCTAGCCTTGTGGGCTCGATCGGCGTCTTGATGGACGGCTTTGGTGTGCAGGGCCTCATGAACAAGCTCGGAATTGAGCGTCGACTGCTCACGGCCGGAGAAAATAAGGCCATGCTAGACCCCTTCTCGCCCGTGAACCCTGCCCACCAAAAAGCCACCCAGGCATTGATCGATGAGGTACATCGGCACTTCATTGACTCGGTCAAGCAGGGGCGGGGCGATCGGCTAAAGCCCGATCCGCAGATTTTCTCAGGCATGGTCTATAGCGGGGAAGGCAGTGTTGCGGTCGGACTGGCCGATGGCATCGGCTCCGTGCAGAGCGTTGCCCGCGAGGTCTTCCAGGCCGAGGAGCTCGTGGACTATTCGTATCAGTCGTCGGTGCTTGAACTCTTTGCCCGTCGCCTGGGGGCCTCTATGGCGCAGACCCTGGGGGAGAGTCTAGGGGCAAAAGCGGGTCCAGCCCCCATGCGCTAAGCATCTCGGTCAGTGCAATCAGGGGAAGGCCGACCAGTGCCGTCGGGTCAGGCCCCTCAAATGCCTGAATCAGCGAAATGCCGAGCCCTTCGGATTTTGCCGCCCCGGCGCAGTCCACCGGATTCTCATGCGCAATGTACTGTCTGAGCCGCTCGGTGGTGAGTTCCTCCTTCGTGCGCCAGACCACGCGGGTCGTCACCGTTCTTACTCGGGTCTGCGGCGCGCCTTGGCTGTCTAGGCGCCCCAGGCAGATCGCCGTATGAAAGTCGGTGGTCTTTCCTGCCTGCCAGAGCAGCTGCGCAAGCGCCTTCTCGGCGGTGCCGGGCTTTCCCAGAATACGGCCATCGCAGACGGCCACCTGGTCTGACCCAATTACCACCGCATTCGCGTGTTGGCGGGCAACCGCGAGACATTTCTCTTTTGCAAGGCGCTCGGCCAGGGCCTGGGCAGACTCCTCGGCCCGCGCGGCCTCATCGACCCCAGGGGCCTGGACGCTGAACGATAGGCCGAGGCGTGAGAGCAGGAGTTGGCGATAGCGGCTGGTAGATGCCAGGATCAGCATCGGGCCGTGTGGAGGGGTGGCTGGGGTAGAGGGTGACATCTCGCTATGATCGCATTCATGCAGCCCCCCCCTTCAGCACCTATTCCCCCTCAGGCAAAGCTCGACTTCCTCGGGCCGATTGCGCGCCAGCGGCTGCGCGACGATTTTCCCGCCGGTTTTGCGGTCTCCCGGGTCTTTGCTCCTGCGGCCTTCTCTCGCCTGGCGCAGGCCGAGATCACACTCCTCACGCCCCTCGAGGTCTCGGTGCAGTACGACGGAAAGGACAGCCTGCGCCTGACCTTACAGACCAGCGCCCAACTCGCCTGTGCCCGTTGCCTTCAGCCGCTTGATCTGCCGGTGCAGTCCGAATGCCGATTTCGGCTCTTTGAAACGGTGGCCCAGGCCGACAAGGCCCTAGAAGTGTCGGATGCCGAGGAGGCCGTCTGTGATGACGACCAGGTGAGTCTGCACGATCTTCTGGAAGACGAGGTCTTGATGCGGCTGTCCGATCCCTATGTGCACCCCGACTGCCAGGCGCCCATAGACCGTTCGGCCTCTCTTCAGCGACCCTTCGCGGGGCTAGACCAGCTCCTTTCTGCAAAGACTACCCCCAAAAAGTCCTAAGCTCGTCTATAATCGAAGGATTTTTCCGAGCACTTGGAGACGAAACACCATGGCCGTTCAGCAGAATAAGAAATCCCCCTCTAAGCGTGGAATGCATCGCGCGCACGACTTCCTTACCAATCCGCCTGTGGCTGTTGAGCCTACGACGGGTGAGGTGCATCGTCGTCACCACATTAGCCCGTCTGGCTTTTACCGCGGCAAAAAGGTTGTGAAGACCCCCGGCGCCGACGCATAAACGCCTTTTCGATCGGTTCTCTCGCTTCTTTCTCAAGAGTGATACGTGTCGGTCTGCGTCGCCGTAGACTGCATGGGTGGTGATCACGGACTCTCGGTAACGCTTCCCGGCTGCGCCGACTTCCTTCTGCGCCGCCCCACGGCCCAACTCATTTTGGTAGGACAGCAGGCCGCCCTCGATGCGGCCGTTGAGGCGCTTGTCCGTCGTGACGCAGGGCGTTTTGGCGTGCTCGCACAGTCCACCCGGGTGCGTCGTGTCTATGCCGAACAGGTGGTAGGCATGGACGATCCCCCGGCTGTCGCCCTAAAGACCAAGCGGCAGTCTTCGATGCGATTTGCCTTTCAGGCTGTGGCCGATGGCCAGGCCCAGGCGGCCGTTAGTGCGGGAAATACGGGCGCGCTTATGGCCATTTCCCGTTATGTCTTAAAGACCCTTGAGGGCATTGATCGGCCCGCGATCGCCACCGCGATTCCCAATCGCCTGGGCGGCTCTACCCTCATGCTTGATCTTGGCGCCAATGTCGATTGTGGCCCCGAGCACCTCTTTCAGTTTGCCGTGATGGGCTCGGCGTTGGTCTCGGCCACCCGCGACACGCCCTCCCCCTCGGTGGCGCTTCTGAATGTGGGGGAAGAGTCCATCAAGGGCAATGAGGTTGTGAAGCAGGCGGCTGAGTTGTTGCGCGCGAGCCACCTGAATTTCAAAGGCAATGTCGAGGGCAACGATGTTTACAAGGGCGGTACCGATGTGGTGGTCTGCGATGGATTTGTGGGCAATGTGGCCTTAAAGACCTCCGAGGGGGTAGCCCAGATGCTGGGGGGATTCCTCAAAGATGCCTTTAAGAAAAACTGGCTCACGAAGCTGGCCGCTCTTGCGGCTGCGCCCGTTCTGCGGTCTTTTGCGGCTAGGGTCGACCCTCGGCGTTACAACGGTGCGGTGCTTCTGGGGCTAAAGGGCGTGGTCGTGAAGAGCCACGGGTCTGCCGATGCCTATGCCTTTCGCCATGCCCTTGAACGGGCGGCCGATGCTGCTGAGCATGGACTCGTTGCCCGCATTGCGCAGACCCTGCAGGCGGGATAAACGATAAACTCCCCGGCCATGGCCAATTTCACTCTGTCCGGGCAGGGGCCCTTTGCGCGCATCGTCGGCACCGGCCGTTTTCTCCCAGGAAACCCTGTCACCAACGACGCGCTGGCCGAGCGACTTGCGGCCCAGGGCATCGAGACCAACGATGCATGGATTAAAGAACGTACCGGCATCGCCCAGCGGTATGTGGCCACGCCCGATGTCTCTTCGAGCGATCTCGCCGTGCAGGCCGCGCGTATTGCCATGGCCGATGCCGGGGTCGGTGCCCAGGACATCGATCTTATTCTGGTGGCAACCTCCACCCCCGACATGATCTTCCCGTCGACGGCCTGCCTCGTGCAAAAAAAGCTGGGCGTCGGGCAGGGGGCGGCATTTGATGTTCAGGCGGTCTGCACCGGCTTCGTCTACGCGCTCGCGACTGCCGACCTCTTTATACGGGCGGGCAAGGCGCGCACGGCCCTCGTCATTGGGGCAGAGGTCTTTTCAAGAATTCTCGACTGGACAGACCGCGGCACCTGCGTACTCTTTGGTGATGGTGCGGGCGCTGTGGTGCTGCAGGCCAGCGATGAGCCCGGCATCTTGGCCCATCGACTGCACGCGCGCGGGGAACACGAAGAGATTCTGCGCACCGCGGGCCAGATCAGCCATGGGGCGGCCACGGGGCACCCCTTTCTCACCATGGACGGTCAGGCGGTATTCAAGCTTGCGGTGCAGGTCCTAGAATCATCGGCCCGCGAGGTGCTCGCCGATGCCCAGATGCAGCCTGATCAGATCGACTGGCTCATTCCCCACCAGGCCAATGTCCGCATTCTGCAGTTCACCGCGAAGCGCCTCGGGCTGCCTCTCTCCAAGCTGGTCGTCACTGTGGATCAGCATGGCAACACCTCTGCCGCATCGGTACCGATGGCGCTCGAT
>JBEDFV010000164.1:0-5715 GCA_041175005.1 Pseudomonadota bacterium | reverse complement strand
ACCATGAGCAGCGTCTTGCGCAGGCGCGCAATACGGCCGAGGCACGTCAGGAAGTGCTTCGGGAGAAGGACGAGCAGCGGATGCGGGCAGTGCGTGAGGCGGAGCCCCTGCGGGCAAAGCTCAGCCAGCTCGATGTCGCCGTGGCGGGTGCGGAGGCCGCGCTTGCCCAGTTGATACAGCAGGTTGAAGAATCGGGCCTGGCGGTGGACGGGCTGGTATCAGGATGGGTGGAGGGCCAGCCGCCCCCCGAGCTTGCCAAGCCCACCAGCTTGCAGGCCGACATTAATCGTCTGCAGCGCGAAATCGATGCCATGGGGGCTGTCAACCTGGCTGCTTTGTCGGAGCTCACGCAGGCGCGCGAGCGGCTACAGTTCCTCGAGTCGCAGATTAAAGACCTCTCAGAGGCAGTGGCCACGCTTGAGGATGCCATTCGGAAGATCGACCGCGAGAGCCGTGCACTTCTGCAGTCCACCTACGATACGGTCAACGAAAACTTCGGCCGTCTTTTTCCCACTCTATTTGGCGGCGGAGAGGCGCGCCTTGTGCTCACGGGCGACGAGATTCTCGACAGTGGCGTGCAGGTGATGGCCCAGCCGCCTGGTAAGAAAAATACAACCATTCATCTCTTGTCGGGCGGCGAGAAGACGCTCACCGCGACTGCCCTGGTCTTCGCCCTCTTTCAGCTCAATCCGGCGCCCTTTTGCCTGCTCGATGAGGTCGACGCCCCATTGGACGACCCCAACACCGAGCGGCTCTGTACCCTCATTCGGCAGATGTCGGCGCAGACGCAGTTCATTTTCATTACCCATAACAAGATTGCAATGGAGATGGCCGAGCATCTGGTGGGCGTCACCATGCAGGAGCAGGGGGTCTCACGGCTGGTGGCTGTTGACCTCGATATGGCGGGAAGCCTGGTGCGAGACGCTGCATAGCCATGCAGGAGGAATGGCTCTCCTCACTTAGCGCCAGCCTCCTTGTCCTTGGTCTGGGGCTCTTCGTGTTGGTGGTGGCATTTAACTTCTTTGAGGCGCGCAGGGCGGGCCTTCCGCTGCGTCTGCCGCGCCTGCCCAGCCTTTCACGGCGGCGTCCCGCAGCGGGACCATCGTCTGGCGAGTCTGCGGAATCCGTACAGGAGGCTTTCGCGGATGCGCAGGCCGACCTCGCCTCTCAATCCGCAACTGGGGTTTCACGCGAAGCCGCAGAGCCTGCCGTAGAGGATGCGGGCTCTGATGCCCCCGCTTCGGCGTCCGACGCAGCCGAAGCCGATCATTCTGCAGAGCCTTCTGTACGAGAACCGCTCGACCCCCGGTTTGAGCTGATTGTGGATTTCTCAGGCACCGCACCCCTCTCCCCAATGGTCGAGAAGCTGCTTGCACGGTTTATTCGTGTCCAGACGAAGCCGGTACGCAGCTATCTTGATGCCCAGACGGGCGTGGTTCAGGTGGGGATGGTGCTGGCTACCCGATCGGGTTTTGCGAGCCTCATCGAAATTGAAGAGTTTCTTGATCAGTCAGAGCGGCTGATGCTGCCCTATGGTTTGCGTCGTATCGGACCACGTCCCGATAGCGCACAGGCCATGGCGCGGGCCCGCGAGGTGGATATGTTGCTCGGTCGGCTCGATGGTCAGATCTGCTTTCATCTGAAGGCCAGTCGACTGCCGTCTTGGTCTGATGTCGATGGGGTCATGGCAGCCCTCGGGCTTGAGGTCCGGGGCGATGGTCACTACGCGCGGCTCGATGGAGACGGTGCGCTGCGCTATGTGATTATGCCCGCCGATGAGGGGCTCTTTCTGAGTCTGCTCTTAGATCTGCCCCGTGTGCACCAGCCTGCGGTCGTGCTTGCGCAGATGGTGGAGGATGCGCAGTCGATTGCCCAGGCCTTTGAGGCAGAGCTGGTCGATGATCGGGGTATGCCGCTTCTGGCGCCGGCGCTGCAGATGATGGGGGCCCAGGTGGGCGCGCGCGCAGAACAACTCCAGGCCGTGGGGCTCGTGCCGGGTAGCCTGCTGGCCTGCCGTCTGTTTTCATGACCACCGATCGAGATCGTCTCGTTGCCTTGCGGGCAGAGGTTCACAGACACCAGCGTCTTTATCATGGCGAGGATGCCCCGGAAATTACTGATGCCCAGTACGACGCCCTCATCGCGGAGTTGGCGGCGCTAGAGGCCCAGGTCGCCGATCAAGAGCCCGAGCACCATCACGGCAGACATGATTCAACGCCCTCAGTTCTTGAGGCGGTGGGCTTTGCCCCGAAGCGTGAGTTTGTCTCGGTCACCCATCGGCAGCCTATGCTCTCGCTCAATAACGGATTTAGTCGGGAGTCCCTCGAGCAGTTTGTGGCCCGTCTCGATCAGCAGCTGGGTCTTGGGGGCCGTCTGCTGAGTGCCGCCGCATTCTCTGCGGATCTGAAGTTCGATGGCCTGGCCTTAAGCCTCGTCTATGAGAACGGTGTCTTTGTGCAGGCGGCTACCCGTGGCGATGGGTCGGTGGGCGAGGATGTCACCGCCAATATCTGCACCATTGCCCAGATTCCCCAGAGGCTCACCGACCCCCGTGGCACGACGGGGCGACTCGAGGTGCGGGGCGAGGTCTACATGGCCACGGCTGACTTCACCGCATTGAATGCGCGCCAGGCCGCGCAGGGCCTGAAGGTCTTTGCTAATCCCCGCAATGCCGCCGCGGGCAGCCTCCGGCAGCTTGATGCCCGAATCACCGCGGAGCGGCCACTGCGGTTTTTTGCCTATGGGGTCTCTGAGACGCCCGCCTCATGGCAGGGGTTACAAAACTACTCCGATCAGCTTGCGCTCTTGCAGACGCTGGGGTTCCCAGTCTGCGATCGGCGCCTGGCCCATGCCACATTGGAGGCCATATGGGGCTTTATTGGAGAGGCGGAGCGGGACCGCCACAGCCTGCCCTTTGAGATTGACGGGGTGGTGGTGAAGCTCGAGTCTCTGTCTCAGCAGCTGCAGGCGGGCTTTGTCTCGCGTGCGCCGCGCTATGCCTTGGCCTATAAGTTTGCCGCGGAAGAGGCCAGTACGCGGCTTCTGGCTATTGATGTGCAGGTTGGGCGCACGGGTGTGCTCACGCCGGTTGCGCGCCTGGCACCCGTGCGGGTGGGCGGCGTGGTTGTCACGAACGCCACGCTGCATAACGAAGACGAGATTCGCCGCAAAGATGTCCGCGAAGGCGATACGGTCTGGGTGCGTCGGGCCGGCGACGTGATTCCCGAGGTACTCGGTCCCATTCTTGCCCTGCGTCCCCCCGGTACGCGGCTCTTTGAGATGCCGAGTCGCTGCCCGGTCTGCCAGGGTCCGGTTGCGCGTCTGCAGGATGAGGCGGCAACCCGCTGTACGGCAGGCCTGTCGTGCCGTGCCCAGCTAATCCAGGCGCTGCTGCATTTCTGTCAGCGTAAGGCGCTCAATATCGAGGGTCTGGGGGATAAGCTCGCCGAGCAGCTCGTCGATACGGGGCTTGTCACACGGCCGTCCGACCTGTTTCGGATTCCAAAGGCGGCCCTGGCAGCGCTGCCCCGTATGGCAGAGAAATCAGCCCAGAATCTGCTGGATCAGATTCAGGCAGCCCGCCGAACGAGTCTGGCACGGCTGATCTTTGGCCTGGGAATTCGGCATGTGGGTGAACGCACGGCCAGAGATCTGGCCTTGCACTTTGGGTCGCTCTCTGGCCTGGCTGAGGCCTCAGAGGAGGCCTTGATGCAGGCACCCGATGTGGGTCCTGTGGTGGCTGCCTCGATCACGGGCTTCTTTGCCCAGCCCGAGCAGAGGAAAGAGGTCATGGCGATTGCCGCCATGATGGACATTGATCGGCTCGACGATCGCCCGGCTGTGGCTCCCCAGGGCGCTACTTCCTCGGGGCAGCCCGCGCTGCCCTTGGCAGGCCGCACGGTGGTCTTGACGGGCACCTTATCGGGCCTCACCCGTGATGAGGCCTCCGCGTTTGTTTACGCGCTGGGAGGCCAGGTGGTGCAGTCTGTCTCTAAGAAGACGAGCCTGGTGATCGCGGGGGAGAGCGCCGGGTCAAAGCTCGAGAAGGCCCAGGCCTTGGGGGTAGAGGTCTGGGGTGAAGACCGGTTTCTGCAGCTTGTCGGCCCGCTGCGTAGTCAGGCCTAGGCGGCTGCTGGGTCGAGCACCTTTAAGAGTTCAGACTCCAGCGAGACCTGAAAACGCTCGCGGGCGAGTTCGGGACCCCGCACCAAGAACACGTCTTCGGCCCGCTCTCCCAAGGTGGACACCCGGGCGGTGTGGATTTCTACCTGGTGTCGGCTCAAGCAGTGGGCAATGCTGTAGAGCAGACCCGCCCGGTCCGCTGCGGTAATCGAGAGAATGAAGAACTGTCCGCGCGCATCGGGTTCGAGTGCCACGGTGGGCGGCACCGGAAAGTGTTTCGACTGACGGGACAGCCGTCCTCGGGCTACCGGCGCGGGCAGAGGCCGGTGGGCCGCAAGGTGCTCCGAGAGACCCGCTTCGATGAGGCTCAGCATCTCTCGGGCGTGGCCTGCGCAGTGCTCATGATCCACAAGAAAGACATCGAGCACATAGCCGTCTTGGCTGGTATGAATGCGGGCATCAAGCACGGGAAGTGCCTGGGCATCGAAGTAGGCCGTGATGCGCGCGAAGACTTCTTCAGAGTCTCGCAGGTAGACGCCCACCTGAAGGCCCTCGCCTGCAGGGGCGAGTCGGGCAACGACGAGCGGTGCTCTGGTCTGCTGGCGGCCGTCAATCTGGCGGGCATGCCAGGCAATCTCTTCGGCAGATTGGCGAAGGAAATAGCTCGCGTCTAGGGTCTGCCAGAGTCGATGGGCCGCCTCTAGCGAGCGGCCATGGAGCTGCAGAATGCGCTCCGCCTCCTGCCGCTTTGCCGCACGGGTCTGCTCCGGCGAGGTACCCGCCCTAAGGGGCTGCAACCCGGGCGCGGGCTCTCTGGCCTGCAGCAGGTCGCGTGTCTTGCGGAAGAGCTCTTCTAAGAGCTTCGCCTTCCAGGCATTCCAGACCTTCGGGCTCGTTCCGCGTACATCGGCCACTGTTAGCAGGTAGAGCGCCTGAAGCCGGTCCGTGGTGCCTACCTTGTCTGCAAAGGCCTCAATGACCAGTGGGTCTGCGAGGTCTTGCTTCTGGGCGATGCTCGACATAGTGAGGTGCTCTTGCACGAGAAAGACGAGCAGGGACTCGGTCTCTGCATCGAGGCCAAACTGTCGGCAGAACCGCTCCACCTCATGGGCACCGAGCTCGGAATGGTCGCCCCCGCGGCCCTTGGCGATGTCGTGAAACAGGGCAGCAAGGTAGAGCTTCCACGGCGCGTTCATTTCCGACATAAGTTCTGTGAGCAGCGGAAACTCGTGCGCATGCTCGGTCATCGTAAACCGGCGCAGGTTTCGAATGACCTGCAGTATGTGCTGGTCTACCGTGTAGACATGGAAGAGGTCGTGCTGCATCTGGCCCACGATGCGGCGAAATACGGGCAGCATGCGGCCGAGGATGCCCAGGTTATTCATGATGCGTAACGCATGCACAATACCGCGCGGCTCCTGAAACATTTTGAGCAGCAGGGCCTGGTGCTCCGGGGCCTCTCGGTAGCGCTGGTCGATGGCGTCGCGATGGTTCCAGAGCGCCCGCAGTGTGCGCGCGGTCATGCCGCGTCGGCTCGACGACTGCTGCATGGCCAGAAAGGCCTCCAACATGGCTGTGGGGCGTTGGGCAAAG
>JBEDFV010000163.1:0-8333 GCA_041175005.1 Pseudomonadota bacterium | reverse complement strand
ACCCAGCCCTTATCAGCGAGACGCTCTTTGATGGCAAAAGTGAACAGCGATGAGAGCGCCGCCACGTATCGATTTACCGTCGCTGGAGCAACCGTTGAACCCTTCGACTTGAAAATTGGTTTCTCGTCCGCGTCGACGCCGGCGTAAAACCGTGGCACGCGTGCTTTGATACGGCGGATAAGATCACAAACCAGGTCCTGGTCTATGTCTCGAATTGGTAGATCACCGAATTCGGAAGACCACCACCTGAGCCTCTGAGAGATCGACGAGTCGCGACCCCGATATTCAACCATATAGAGATCTGCAAGTTCCCTGACCGTACATGTTCCTCGGGCAACTGCGGTAGAACCGGAACCAGATACTGATCCACGTTTTTCGGCCAAGTTGGGGGGCTCAACCGCCTCCGGTGGGTTGGAGGTCATACTCTGAACTTCTGTCAGCGTTTTTTTCATTTTCTTCGATCCTCGTAAAAGTTAGGGCGGAACACCGCCGGACTAAACTCGGAGTTAAGAAAACTACGCTGCTACAAGGACTTATGGCTCCCCGACCTGGGCTCGAACCAGGGACCTACGGATTAACAGTCCGGCGCTCTACCGACTGAGCTATCGGGGATCAACTCTGCGATTATAAGGCTTTTTCAGAATCCACTCACAAGGGAGCACTCTATGGATCTCGGACTATCAGGTAAGCGCGCGCTCGTCTTTGGCGCCGGCAGCGGACTTGGCAAGGCAACCGCCCTGGCCCTCGCCGCCGAGGGGGCCCTGGTTGTTGCAGCCGGGCGCACCGCCGAAAAGGTAAACGCAACCGCCGCCGAAATTACCTCGGCGGGCGGTAAGGCCTGGCCTTTACAGTGGGATGTCACCCAGATCGGGGCCATTGGCGAGAAGCTCGCTCAGGCCGAGGCTGCAGCCGGTGGCCCCTTTCAGGTGCTTTTTAATAACGGAGGGGGGCCCGCCCCGAGCCTCGCCCACGGACAGCCGCTCGCTACCTGGCAGGCCCAATTTGAAAATCTCGTGCTCTCCGTAATCGCCATTACAGACCATGTTCTGCCCGGTATGAAGGCCGCGGGCTGGGGCCGGGTTCTCACCAACGCCTCCGCAGGCGTCGTGAGCCCCCTGCCGAATCTGGCCATGTCCAATACTCTGCGCAGCGCCCTGGTTGGCTGGTCCAAGACGCTCTCGACAGAAGTGGCCCGCCACGGCATCACCGTCAATATGGTGCTGCCCGGCCGCATCGCCAGCGACCGCACAAGGGCCATTGACGAAAACAAGTCCAAACAACAGGGCATCCCCCTAGAGGAAGTAGAGCGACAGAGTAAGGCACTGATTCCCATGGGGCGCTACGGTGACTTGAAGGAATACGGTGCCGCCGTGGCCTTTCTGGCCTCCGAAAAAGCAAGCTACATCACGGGTACCATGCTTCGGGTCGACGGGGGCCTTATACCCAGCGTCTAGGCCATTACGGGCTAGTCGGGCCCACAGACGGCTATCATCAATAGGTGACCTTCTCTCTCGACTTCCTGAGCCTCCCGCTGCTTGCGTTTTCCTTGCTGGTCTTTGCCAGCCTGGTTGTCGGTGCGGTTACCGCAAAGGCAGGCCTTCCACTGCTCTTGATCTTCATGGGCTTTGGCATGCTGGCTGGGGAAGATGGTCCGGGCGGGATCGACTTTGATGACTTTGTCTCAAGCTTCTGGGTCGGCAACATCGCGCTAGGCGTCATTCTTCTCGATGGGGGCCTGCGCACCCACGTCTCCACCTTTCGTACAGGCTTAAAGCCGGCTTCGGTGCTCGCCACAGCAGGTGTGGCACTCTCGTGCGCACTTACAGCGATTGCCGCCCATTACTTTTTAGACCTGTCCTGGCCGTTTGCCTTTCTCATCGGCGCAATCGTGGCGTCTACCGATGCAGCAGCGGTCTTCTCGCTGTTGCAGAACCTTGGAATACGGCTTAACGAACGGGTAGAGGCAACGCTCGAGATCGAGTCGGGGCTCAACGACCCGATGGCGGTTTTCTTAACGCTCATTATGATCGGCATCATTCTACAACCAGAAGTAATCGCAGGATCGTGGCTACAGATCGCAATAAGCCTTTTGCAACAAGCAGGCGTTGGGCTGCTCGTGGCTGTAGTCAGTGGGCTGGGGCTCTGTTCGCTGCTCAAGCGACTGCCCAGCGGAGGGCTTCGTAATGGCGGTATTAATGCCCTGCTTCTTATTTCTGCGGGGCTTTCGGTCTTTGCTCTTTCTACTTATTGGGGTGGATCGGGCTTCCTGTCAATCTATGTCTTTGGGGTTCTGGTGGGCAATCGGGCCAAGGCCTTTGTGAAGACCTCCATCGGTGCCATGAACGGACTGGCCTGGCTCTTTCAGGCCTCCATGTTTTTATTACTAGGCCTTCTCGCAACGCCCCACGAGGTACTGCAGCTCGCCCTGCCTGCGCTCGGGCTCTCAGCATTTCTAATGCTTGTATCTCGACCGCTCTCGGTCTGGCTCTGCCTCAAACCCTTTCGCTTCACGCTAAGAGAGATTGGGTTCATCTCGTGGGTGGGGCTGCGGGGTGCGGTCCCCATTGTTCTGGCGATCTTTCCCATCATGGCCGGTATCGAGGAGGCACGCACCCTATTGCATGTCGCCTTTATGGTGGTGGTGACCTCTCTTCTCTTCCAAGGCAGTAGCCTCGCCCCGGTGGCCAAGAGGCTCGGCATGGTCCTTCCCGATCTCACGCGGCTCGATGCGCGCCATGCTGGGTTTGGCGACTTCGTCATCAATGCCAGCGTGCAACTGAGCGACCTCACAGGCTTTTATGGACTGGCCTTGCCGGGCGATCCGCAACAGAGCCTCGACACCTGGATTCATGCAGAACTCAAACGGCCCCCGATCGTGGGCGACACCATACAGACCGAAGGCTGCGCCCTCACGATTCTGTCTATGAAAGACGACGAGATCCTCAAGGTGGGACTCACCCTGGGCGGCAGAAAGACCAATTGAGACTTGTGGGCTCCATGCCCTAGACGTGACCAGCGCGTAGAATCATTGTCATAAAAGTAATCGATTGCGTTGTCGTGATGGCTCGGTGCACAGCCCGTCGCATAAAGGAGAAAGCATGTCTCTACCCAACCACCCCAAGAACCTCGGCCCGCGTCTTGTTCTTTGCGCCGTTTTATTAGGTCTGGCCATTCCGTCGTGGGCGCAGAAAGAAGCGCCTCCCTCTACGCTGCGCCCCGACTCTCAACAGAAGGCCGCTCAAGAGCGGCAGGCCAGAGAGCAGCGGCAGAAGGCGCTAAAAAATACTGTGGACTGCTTTATTAGCGAACGCGTACTACAACCCAACAAACATACCTCCTGCATCTACAAATGCCCCAACGGCAAACTGGAGAGTGAGAATGTGGGCCCCGGCTATCAGTGCCCGCCACGCATGAACGTTATTCAGCGTTAGCGGTTTTCCGATGCACACGTGAAGATAGCCAGATACCAAGCATGATCAACACGAAGCCAACCACGTGGTAAGCCTCTAGCGACTCGCCGAGAAAGGTAACCGACAGTAAGGCGGCGATAAGGGGGGTAAGGTTGACAACGATAGACGCCATAGAGGGGCCAACCCGCGACACCGCCAGGCCCCATGCCCGAAACGCAAGAATAGACGGCCCTACGGCGAGAAAGACGACCGCCAGGGCCAGAGGCCATCCCCAGACCACTGCCGGCGCCGGTTCTCCCTGGGCAAGAAGCGGCCAGAGGGCCCACTCAGTGGCGGCAAAAAGCCCGGACCAGGCAATACCAAAAACCATCTGTACCGCAATAAATGCGGCCCAATCTGACCGCACCGAGGCGGGCTCGGAACCCGGTCTAGGGCGCGCCAGAAGCCAGCTGTAGATTGCCCAGGCAAAAGAGGCAATCACCATTAGGAGGTCACCCATGGCAGGCTGCAATGACACGAGCCGCTGCCAATCACCCCGGGCGAGAACCACCAAAACACCCGCAATGGAAATAATGGCACCCAGCGTCTCGCCCCGCGAGACGGCCACGCCATAAAAGATGCGGCCAACCAGGAGCATAACCACCGGCGTCATGGAAGCCACCAGAGTGACATTTATCGGGCTTGAGGTGAGCAGGGCCATGTACTGCAGGCCGTTGTAGGCCCCTATACCCAATAGCCCCAAAACAAGAAATCGCTTCCAGTACTGCCAGGCGGGCCCTGTCGGGCGAATCGCCCAATAGGCCCAAGGCAAGAGAATCAAGAGCGCAAACGCCCAGCGAACAAGATTTAATGTCAGGGGAGGAATGATGCCAACCATCAGCCGACCCACGACCACATTGCCCGCCCAGAAAAATGGGGGGGTGAGCAAGAGCAAAAATGTGCCAAAATCAAGCCGGCCTGGAGATCGTGCGCTTTGAGCCATAGAACCTCCAAGCCTACCCTATATTTCCACGCATCTATACGACCATGCAGGCTACTCTGAGAACACTCGGCTGCGCTATTGCGCTCTGGTTCGCTGGCGCCCTGTGGACGCATGCGTCCGCACAGTGGGTGAAATTTGCCAGCGGCATGGCAGGAAGTACGCTCTCTGGCTGGTATTACGACAAGGAGTTTCTCCGAGACTCCGGCAGTCGCAAGATCTTTTGGATGGTCAAAGACCTCACCGCCCCCGACGAGAACCAACGACACTCCTACAAATTCCTGGTTCAGATGGACTGCTCGGAAAAAAAATTTCGGTTTATTCAGGTGGCCGGCTTCAAAGAACCGATGGCAGCAGGTGAGCAGTTGGGGGTCGATAGCGCCCTTGGAAAATGGCAGACACTCGGAAGCGATACACTCTTTGCTCACGTGAAGGGTCTTGTCTGCCTGCCACCCAAGACAGACGGGTAGGCCCTCTTCTCCAAAAACCAATAGTCATCCTCTAATAAAAGGACTCCTCCTCATGCGTGCAGCACTCTCTGCTAGTTCCCTTGAACAACTCTTTACCAAGGCCCAGACGGCCCATGCCTTCGACGGCAGCCCCATGTCCGATGAGGCCATTGCCGCCCTCTACGACCTCATGAAATGGGGCCCCACAGCCTTTAACTGTCAGTCGGCTCGGCTCGTCTTTGTACGGTCGGCAGCAGCAAAAGAAAAACTAAACCCGGCCTTATCACCGAACAACATTCCTCAGGTGGCCTCTGCCTCGGTGACAGTTATTGTGGCCTACGACACAAAGTTCTTCGAGCATCTGCCCACCCAGTTTCCCGCCTACGACGCAAAGCCCATTTTCGAGAACAATGCAGCGCTTGCCCAAGAAGCCGCCTTCCGTAATGGCAGCCTGCAAGGCGCCTACCTCATTTGTGCCGCCCGTGCCTTAGGCTACGACTGTGGTCCCATGTCGGGGTTTGATGCCCAGAAGGTCAACGAGGCCTTCTTCCCAGATGGCCGCTACAAGGCAAACTTTCTCCTGAACATTGGCACCGCAAAGCCAGAAGGCATCTATCCACGCGGCCCAAGACTGTCAGCTGCTGAAGCCTACAAAGTGCTCTAAAAAAGCGTTGCGGGCGGCAAGCCGCTGGCACGCTTAAGGGGCCAGCTCTGGCTGGAGCGTTGCGTGGTCGACACCAAATCGATCACGCAACATGGCCTGGATCTCTCCCACAAGGCTTGGCCAACCCGCAAGATCGGTCACCTCAAGATGCGCTGTCAACACAACGTAGCCAGGACGTGACTGCCAGACGTGCAGGTTATGTACCGCCGCTACTGGTGTGTAGTCTTGCAAGGCTCTCGCCAGTAATTCCAGATCAATCTCTAAGGGCACCGCATCCATCAATACGCCATAGGCACTCTTCAGAAGAATAAGGGTCGCTCGAAAAATAAGCAGGCAGACCAGCAGAGACAAGATGGAATCAATCGGAGTCCAGCCGGTAAAGAGAATCACGACACCCGCAAGAATTGCCGCCACCGACCCAAGTAGGTCACCCAGCACATGCAAGAAGGCGGCTCTGGTATTGAGGCTCTTCTGGTCCCGGGACAGCAACCAGGCAACAACGATATTGACCAGCAGCCCCAGGCTACCGATCAAGACCACCATATCGCCGGAGACCTCTCGCGGATGCCAGAACCGGTCAATTGCCTTGGCGCTCAACCAGGCAGCCAACCCAGCCATGGCTAAGGCATTCATAAACGCGGCCAGTGCCTCGATTCGGCCATTGCCGTACGACTGTCGCAGTGTTGGCGGTCTACTGGCGAGCCACTGCGCAGCCAAGGCAAGAATCAGCGCAGACGAATCGGTCACCATGTGAAAGGCATCTGCCATCAGGGCCACCGACCCAGACCAGAGTGCACCGAAAAACTCTACGGCTGCAAAGGCCGCAGTAATAGAAACAGCCCAGCCTAGGGTCTTAAGCCCCTGCCTTGCGGCCGCATGGCCATGAATGTCGTCGTGACGATGGTGTTCAAGAAGAGGACTGGTCATGGGCCGGGCGCGGAAGGTCGATCACAAATCGTACACCCTGCCCTTTCTGCCTGTCCTCCACGTGGATACGGCCGCCGCATTGCTGCACAATCTCATGCACGATAGAGAGGCCGAGACCACTGCCAAAGCCTGTGCTGCCCACTATGCGGTAATAGGGAATGAAAATCTTTGCCTTCTCTGCGTCAGGAATCGGACTGCCATCATTTTCAATTGACCACTGCGGCCCAGAAGGCAGGCGTGCAGCCCGCACAACCACTTGGCCTGGTGTCTGTCCGTACTGAAGCGCGTTTTCCAAGAGATTACGTATCACACGCTCCAACTTAGAACGATCGGCCAGCACAACAACCGGCCCCTCGGCCTGCACCACCACATCAACCTGTCGTTCTTCCAGAAGCGGTCGCATCAAGAGCATTACGTCGCGGGTAACCGCCACCAGATCCACCAGCTGCAGCGGCTCCATTCCAGCCGAGGCGCTGACGCGGCTGTAGACAAGCAACTGCTCGGCCATCTGCGTCACTCGGCGTGCGGCAGCCAATGCATATTCAATTGAGCCCAGACGCTCTTGCTCGCTTGGCGCCAAAAGTGCGTTCTGTACATGCAGCTGCACCGCGGCAATCGGCGTGCGCAGTTCATGGGCTGCCGCATCGATCATGCGCTTCTCACGCGAAAAGGCTGAACGTACCCGATCGAGAAGCTCATTGAGGGCCTGTACAACAGGCGTGAGCTCCTGCGGAACGTTCGTGAGGGGAATGGGCAGGAGAGAATCGGGGGCCCGACCAGAGATAGCATTGGCAAGGGCTTCCACCGGCCTAATCGCACGCAGTGCAAAAAAGTGCACCAGCAAGATCAGCGTAAATCCACCCACCATCAAGGGCGTAAGAATACTCACGGCAATATCTTCGGCCATCTCGTCGCGCACATCGTGCTTTTCAGCGGCAAAAATCCAGACCGTTCCAGACTTCAAGGCAAAGACATGCCACCAGACGGCATCAGAGACATAGTCGTGAAACCCGGGGGCCATAGGCCCGAGCATTTCTAAAGGGGAGGAAGCGGTCTTTGCGAGCATCACGCCCTCTTCGTTCCAGACCTGAAAGGCAATCTTGCCCTCATAGGGATGACCCGCGGCAGTACCGGAATCGTCATCCGCCTGCTCTAAGGCCGCAGGCAGAGAGATGACAATGGGGCTATTGACAGTGGCGGTCTCCAACTGTCGGGCGACAAGCGACTCGAGTACCCGCGCTGAGGTGGCCAGACGCGCACTGAAAATTTCTTCTGCCTCATGCAGGCTCACCCAATGGGCTGCATAGCCCACCACTCCGAAGATTGCAAGCATAGAAACCGACAGACTGAGAAGAAGCTGCCGTCTTAGAGAGTACGCACGTATTAGGCGCATGGTGCGGGCCCTAGTCGATAGCCAATACCCCGTACGGTCTGAATCACCTCTGACCCGAGCTTTCGGCGCAGATGGTGAATATGCACATCAATGGCATTACTCTCGGTGGGCTCGTCCCAGCCGTAGAGGGCCTGCTCAATCTGGGCACGTGCATAGACACGGTCGGGGTGCTGCACCATGAGTCGCAGGAGCGCCCACTCCCGTCGCGAAAGAGGGACCGGAACCCCAGAGAGCTGTACCTCCATAGACTCCAGATCGAGTACGAGGGTACCGTGGGTGAGCGTATTGCGTGCCTGGCGCGCATCACGACGTTCTAGTGCCCGAACCCGGGCAAGGAGCTCCTCGAGTTCAAACGGCTTGGTGAGGTAATCATCCGCACCCATATCCAACCCCTGAACCCGGTCTTGGGTGGCATCGCGCGCGGAGAGAATCAGCACACGGACCAGGGATCCCGAGCGACGCAGATCTTCAAGAACCTCAAGCCCACTTCGCTTCGGGAGACCGAGGTCGA